>DAIMKK010000001.1:0-6992 GCA_036721745.1 Pseudolabrys sp.
CCAGCCGCCATTCGGTGCGCGACGAGCGCGCCGTGCTGCATTCGCTGCCGATCGGCTACGCGCTGGACGCCGTCACCGGCATCCGCGAGCCGCGCGGCATGCTCGGCCAACGCTTCGGCGTCGACATGCACATGGTCACAGCCGACGTCGCCACTGTGCGCAATCTGATGCTGGCGGTTGAGCGTAGCCATCTGTCGGTCGAGGCCATGGTCGCATCCCCTTACGTAGCCGGCCTGGCCGTGCTGGCGGACGACGAAGCCGATCTCGGCGCCGCAACCATCGATCTGGGCGCTGGAACCACCACGCTGGCGGTGTTTTCCGGCGGAAAATTCGTTCACACCGATGGTTTTGCCCTCGGGGGCCACCACGTCACCATGGATCTTGCGCGTGGGTTGAACACCCGCATCGCGGATGCTGAGCGAATCAAAGCAATTTATGGCAGTGTTTTGTCCGGTGGATCGGATGAACGCGACATGATCACGGTACCTCCGGTCGGGGATGATGAGCGCGAGCCGCCGCAATTCGTCGCGCGCGCGGCTTTGGTGCGCATCATCAAGCCGCGGGTCGAGGAAATTCTGGAAATGGTGCGCGATCGTCTTAAGGCTTCGCCGCTCGCGGCCGAGCCGCGCGCGCGCGTGGTGCTCACCGGCGGCGCGAGCCAGCTTGCCGGCATCGCCGATCTGGCCGCGCGCATATTGCGCAGGCCGGTGCGTATCGGGCGTCCCCTGGGGTTAGCCGGCTTGCCGGAAGCAGCCAAGGGTCCAGCTTTCGCCGTGGCGGCGGGCCTCCTGGTCTATCCGCAAGCGGCACATCTTGAACACTTCGAACCGCGGCGAACGCGGCAATTGATGACAGGAACGGGCGGTTACATGGCACGGGTCGGACGATGGCTGCGCGAAAGCTTCTGACCCACAACAACGAAACCACGAAAGGACCGGCGGCGGACCGGTCTCCTTCGACGGCGTGCGGGCATCAGCCTGCTGCCCGTGCATCAATGAGGCAAACATGACGATTAATCTGAAGATTCCAGACATTCGCGAGATGAAGCCGCGGATTACAGTATTTGGCGTCGGCGGTGCCGGCGGCAATGCGGTCAACAATATGATCTCGGCCGGGCTGCAAGGCGTCGACTTCGTCGTCGCCAATACCGACGCGCAGGCGCTCACGACGTCGAAGGCCGAGCGCATCATCCAGATGGGCACGCAGGTGACCGAGGGTCTCGGCGCCGGCTCGCAGCCGGAAGTCGGCCGCGCCGCCGCCGAAGAGGTGATCGACGAGATCCGCGATCATCTCAGCGGCGCGCATATGGTGTTCGTCACCGCCGGCATGGGCGGCGGCACCGGCACCGGCGCCTCGCCCATCATCGCTAAGGTCGCACGCGAGCTCGGCATCCTTACCGTCGGCGTAGTGACCAAGCCCTTCCACTTCGAGGGCCAGCGCCGCATGCGCTACGCGGAAGCCGGCATCACCGAGCTGCAGAAGGTGGTCGACACGCTGTTGATCATCCCGAACCAGAATCTGTTCCGGGTCGCCAACGAGAAGACCACCTTCGCCGATGCCTTCGCGATGGCCGACCAGGTGCTCTATTCGGGCGTCGCCTGCATCACCGACCTGATGGTCAAGGAAGGCCTGATCAATCTCGACTTCGCCGACGTGCGTGCGGTGATGAAGGAGATGGGCAAGGCGATGATGGGCACCGGCGAGGCCTCCGGCGAGAAGCGCGCGCTTACCTCCGCCGAAGCGGCGATCGCCAATCCGCTGATCGACGACGCCTCCATGAAGGGCGCTCGCGGCCTGCTGATCTCGATCACCGGTGGCAAAGACCTCACGCTTTACGAAGTGGACGAGGCCGCCACCCGCATCCGCGAGGAAGTCGACCAGGACGCCAACATCATCGTCGGCGCCACGTTCGACGAAAGCCTGGAAGGCATCATCCGTGTCTCGGTGGTGGCGACCGGTATCGACCATGCCGGCGTGCAGCATCAGCCGTTGCAGCCCGAAGCCGCGCTCAAGGAGCTCGCCAGCAAGATGCGTAATCCGCGGACTGCCGATCGGATTGAGCGCAGTTCGGCGCCAGTTGTGCCACCGGCCACGGTTGCCGCCAGTGCCGCAGCGGTCGAATTCGCAGCCCACGCCGCGGTCGCCGCCGCGCTTATGGCGCCGACCGCGATCGAGGACGTCTCGATCCGGCCGATGCCGATGAAGCCGTCACTGTTCGAGGCGGCGTCGGGCGAGGCGGCGCAAGCCGAACCGCCGACGCCGAAAACGTTCATCCCGCCGGCGCCCGAACGCACGGTGGCGCGCACGCCGCGCATGCCGCGCATCGACGAGTTGCCGTTGCCTGCGCAGAACGAGATCAAGGCGCAGCGCGGCGAACTCAGCGAAGATCATCCCGAGAAGCGCCGCATGTCGTTGATGCAACGGCTCGCCTCGGTCGGCATTGGCCGGCGCGGGGAGCATACCGAGCCGCCGCTCGCGCCGCGCACCGCGCAGGCGATACCGCCTTTCGAGCGGCCGCTGCGGCCGACGGCCCGCCAGCCGGAAGGCCGCCTGGACGACCCGGTGTCGGAATATGCCCGGCGCTCGGGGCCGCAGGGGCTCGACCCCCATGGGCGGCCCGCACCTGTGCATAATTCGGCCGACGAGGACCAACTCGACATCCCCGCCTTCCTGCGTCGCCAAGCCAACTGACGGCCCCACCAAATGCCATGACGGCCCCGCCCGGAACCCCCGGCGGGGCCGTCAGGCTATGGGCCGCCGGTTGTATATTTCTTTAACTTGTTGAATTATAACGTTTTTATGATACCGCTCGGTCCGTCCTCGGGGTTTCAAATTCGTGTCATAAGGCGGGGTGGCGCCGCCGCGGTCGCTCGCGCGCTCAATTGCGGCAAAAAAGAGTAACAGTCGGTAAGAAGACGTGAGTTGGAGGATGCCGGGCGTATGGCCTAAGTTCCAGTTGCAAAAGGGGCTTTTTAGTCCCGCAGGGGTGTCTTCAGGATCGCGGGTAGGCGCAGTTTTGACGGCCGAAATGTGGCTCCGGCAGGAGCGTGGGACGGGACGTGCGGCTTGCTTGTAGGCCGGCGTAAACGGGTACGATGAAGGGTGCTAAGCAGACAACGCTGCGCGACCAGGTTGCCGTCTCCGGCATCGGCGTGCATTCCGGCAGCCCCGTCACCCTGACGTTGAATCCCGCAGACGACGACACCGGCATCGTTTTCCAGCGCGTCGCCGCCGACGGTTCGATCGAGCGCGAAATTCGCGCCGACGTGCGCGCGGTCACCGCTACTGAATTTGCCACTGTCCTGGGCGATTCCTCCGGTCCGCTCTGCTCCACTGCGGAGCATCTGCTGGCGGCACTGCGCGGGCTTGGCGTGGACAATGTGGTGGTAGAGATCGACGGACCCGAAGTGCCGATCATGGACGGCAGTGCCGCGCCATTCGTCGACGCCATCGATCAGGCCGGTCTCACCGCGCGCGCGCTGCCGCGCCGCTACATCGAAGTGATCAAGCCGGTGCGCGTTTCCAAGGACGGCGCGCTGGGCGAATTGCGGCCCTACCAGCACGGCTTCCGGGTCGAAGCGGAGATCGAATTCGATCACCCGCTGATCGGCCGTCAGGCGCTGGCCCTCGACATCGAGGCCGACACCTTCCGCCGCGAGCTCGCGCGCGCCCGCACCTTCGGCTTCATGAAGGACGTCGCCAAATTGTGGAGCGCCGGCTACGCGCTGGGCGCCTCGTTCGACAATACGCTGGTGATCACCGAGGATCGCGTGCTCAATCCGGAAGGCCTGCGCTACGCCGACGAATTCGTGCGCCACAAGATGCTCGACGCCATCGGCGATTTGGCGCTCGCCGGCCAGCCGTTGCTCGCCGCCTACCGCACCGTTCGCGGCGGCCACAAGCTCAACCACGCGGTGCTGTCCGCCCTGATGGCGGACCGGAGCGCCTGGCGGGTGATCGAAGCGGCCGAACCGGCCCGCCGCTCGCGCGGCCAGGCACAGGTTGGCGCCGGTCTGATCGCGGCGGCCTACGGGCCGGAAATGTCCTGAAAAGCTCAGGATTTAAGCTTAACCCTCCGCCTTAATCCCGGCCGATTGTCCGCTTAATCGCTTGGCCAGGCCGCGCTTTTTCGTCTACACCAGCGCGGGATGAGGGCGTAGCCGCAAGGCTTGGAAACAGCCCTCGGGGGAACTGCACACGGCCGCGTGGGATGAGTTTGTGCCCAACGATTTAGCGACCAAGACTTCCATACCGACGAAAATCGCGCCCGGCGGCGGCGCGCCTATGGCGTTGCCCGCTCGCGGCCACTCCCGGTTCGTTCGCGCGCTGGCCATGGTGCTGCTGGCGGCGAGCCTGGGCGCCTGCAGCAGCTTCAATTTTTTCGGCAAAGACGACACGCCGCCCGACGAAGCCGCCGACCGGCTCTACAACGAGGGCCTCTATTTGCTTAACGCAAAGCAGGACCCGACGGCCGCGGCAAAGAAGTTCGAGGAGGTCGACCGCCAGCATCCCTATTCGGAATGGGCGCGTAAGTCGCTGATCATGACCTCTTATGCCTATTACCAAGCCGGTGCCTATGACGACAGCGTCACCGCGGCCCAGCGTTACATCACGCTGCACCCGGGCAGCCCGGATTCCGCTTACGCGCAGTATTTGATCGGCGCCTCCAATTTCGAAGAAATCCCCGACATCACCCGCGACCAGACACGCACCGAGAAGGCGATGGCCGCGCTTGAAGAAGTGATCCGCAAATATCCGACCACCGAATACGCCGTCAGCGCCAAACAGAAAATTGAAGTCGCCCGTGACCAGCTCGCCGGCAAGGAAATGGAGACCGGGCGCTACTACTTGGACAAGAAGGATTACACCGGCGCCATCAACCGCTTCAAAGTCGTGGTCACCAGGTACCAAACCACGCGCCACGTCGAAGAGGCGCTGATGCGGCTGGCCGAAGCCTACATGGCGCTCGGCATCGTCGACGAGGCGCAGACTGCGGCCGCAGTGCTCGGGCACAATTTCCCCGACAGCACCTGGTACAAGCATGCCTATACGCTGGTGAAAACCGGCGGCGCCGAGCCGTCAGAGAATAAGGGCTCCTGGATCAGCAAGGCATTCCGCAAGGTCGGGCTGGGCTAACCCCCTCTTGTCTTGCCCCGCGAAAGCGGGGCATCCAGGAGTTAGGCGCGATTCCTGTGAAAATCCGCAATTGCGGTGGTTACTGGATCATCCGCTTTCGCGGATGATGACGGCCTGAGGTTAGGCGCATGCTCTCCCGACTTTCGATCCGCGACATCGTTCTGATCGACCGGCTCGACATCGATTTTGCCGAAGGCCTTGCCGTGCTCACCGGCGAGACCGGCGCCGGCAAGTCGATCCTGCTCGACGCCTTTGCCCTGGCGCTGGGCGGGCGCGGCGACCAGGCGCTGGTGCGGCAGGGCGCCGAGCAGGGCCAGGTGACCGCCGTGTTCGAGGTCGCCCGCGCGCATCCGGCGCGCGCAGTGCTCAAGGCCCACGATTTGGCCAACGATATAGCGGCCGAGGACGACCTCATCCTGCGCCGCGTGCAATTGGCCGACGGGCGCACGCGCGCCTTCGTCAACGATCAGCCGGTGAGCGTGCAGGCGATGAAAGAGCTTGGCACCGCGCTGGTCGAGATTCACGGTCAGCACGACGAGCGCGCTTTGGTCGATGCCGCCACCCACCGCCGGCTGCTCGATGCTTTCGGCGCTTTGGAAGCCGACGCCGCCAAGGTGGCCTCGCTCTGGGACGCGCGGCGCGAGGCGCAGGCCGCGGCCGACGCGCATCGCGCCGAGGTCGAGCGCGCCAAGCGCGAAGGCGACTGGCTGCGCCACGCGGTCGAGGAACTCGGCAAGCTCGCGCCGCAAACGGGTGAGGAAACCGCGCTCGCCGGGCGGCGCACCGGCATGATGCAGGCTGAGAAAGTGGCCGAGGATTTGCGCGACGCGCACGAGGTGATCGCCGGCGCCAATTCCAGCGTGCCGGGGCTCGCCGCCGTCGTCCGCCGGCTGGAGCGGCGCTCCGCGCAGGCGCCGAGCCTGGTCGAGCCGGCGGTGAAGTCGCTCGATGTGGCGTTGACCGCGCTGGAGGAAACCCGCAGCCACCTTGAAAATGCATTGCGCACCGCCGATTTCGATCCCGCCGAACTCGAACGCATCGAGGAACGCCTGTTCGCGCTGCGCGCCGCGGGCCGCAAATACAGCGTGCCGGTCGACGCGCTGGCGGCGCTGGCGGCGCGTTACCAATCCGACATCGCGCTGATCGATGCCGGCGAGGACCGGCTCAAGGCGCTCGAAAAAGCCGCCGCCCAGGCCGAAGCCGACTATCGCGCGGCGGCCGACAAGTTGTCGAAAGCCCGCCTGAAAGCCGCCACCGCGCTCGACAAAGCGGTGAACGGCGAACTCAAGCCACTCAAGCTGGAGCGAGCGAAATTTTCCACCGAGATCGTCAGCGATGCCGCCGCCGCCGGGCCGAACGGCATCGACCGGGTCGAATTCTGGGTGCAGACTAATCCGGGCACGCGGGCAGGCCCGCTGATGAAGGTCGCCTCCGGCGGCGAATTGGCGCGCTTCCTGCTGGCGCTCAAGGTGGTGCTGGCCGATCGCGGCTCGGCCCCGACGCTTGTTTTCGACGAGGTCGACACAGGGGTGGGCGGTTCGGTGGCCGACGCTATCGGGCTGCGGCTGGCCAAGCTCGCTTCCGGCGTGCAGGTGCTGGCGGTCACGCATGCGCCGCAGGTGGCGGCGCGCGCCGACCGGCATTATCTCATCAGCAAAGACGCGCTGGAGAAGGGCAAGCGGGTCGCCACCCGCGTCACCGAGGTGGCGGCCGAGAAAAGGCGGGAGGAGATCGCCCGCATGCTGGCCGGCGCCGAAATCACCGCCGAGGCCCGCGCCGCTGCCGAGCGCCTGATCAAGGCGGCGAGTTAGCCCACAATCGGCATGCCCGGCACACGGGTCCGGCCTTTGGCCCTG
>DAIMKK010000001.1:7002-17526 GCA_036721745.1 Pseudolabrys sp.
TGGGTCGGGCTCTCGTCGAAGCCCACCACCGGCCGCCGCGGATCGGGGGCTTCGGCCCACGGGTCCGGCCTTTGGCCGGCCCGAGTGTAAACCTTGTTGCCGGCCATCCATGCCTTTAGATTTCGGGCATGGCCAAAGCCAAAATCAAAACCGACAAAACACCCGTCGACTTGCTCACCGCCAAGCAGGCGAAGGCGGAGCATGCGCGGCTGCAGGTTGAGATCTCCGAGCACGACCGGCGCTATTACCAGCAGGACCGGCCGAGCATATCGGACGCCGAATACGACATACTGCGCGCGCGCTACACGGCAATCGAGGCGCGCTTTCCCGACCTGCGGACGTTTGAATCGCTGTCGCTGAAAGTCGGCGCCGCGCCCACCGGCCGCTTCAAGAAGGTGCGCCACGCGGTGGCGATGCTATCGCTCGACAATGCCTTCGCCGAGCAGGACGTCGTCGATTTCGTCACCCGCATCCGCCGCTTCTTGAAGCTCGCCGACGACGAGAAAATCGCCTTCAGCGCCGAGCCGAAGATCGACGGGCTGTCGATGTCGCTGCGCTTCGAAGACGGCGACCTCGTCACCGCCGCCACCCGCGGCGACGGCAGCGAAGGCGAGGACGTCACCGCCAATATCCGCACGCTGAAGGACGTGCCGCTTGAGCTCAAAGGCAAGCACATTCCGAAAATCTGCGAGGTGCGCGGCGAGGTCTATATGACCAAGGCCGATTTCCTCAAGCTCAACGAGCGGCAGAAGGCGGCGGGCGACACCATCTTTGCCAACCCACGCAATTCCGCCGCCGGCTCGCTACGCCAGAAGGACCCCGCCGTCACCGCCTCGCGCCCGCTCGGCTTTTTCGCCTATGCCTGGGGCGAGATGAGCGAGATGCCGGCCGACAGCCAGTCCGGCATGATCAAATGGTTCGCCGGCTGCGGTTTCAAGACCAATCCGCTCACCAAGATCCGCCATTCGGTCGAGGAGCTCATCGCTTTCCACCGCGAGATCGAACAGACCCGCGCCGAGCTCGACTACGACATCGACGGCGTCGTCTACAAAGTCGACCGCCTCGACTGGCAGCAGCGGCTCGGCTTCGTCTCGCGTAGCCCACGCTGGGCGATCGCGCACAAGTTCCCGGCCGAGCGCGCCGTTACCGTGCTCAAGGACATCGAAATCCAGGTCGGCCGCACCGGCGCGCTCACGCCGGTCGGCAAGCTCGAGCCGGTCGGCGTCGGCGGCGTGATCGTGCAGAACGTCACGCTGCACAACGAGGATTACATCAAGGGCATCGGCGGCGACGGCGCGCCATTGCGCGAGGGCCGCGACATTCGGATTGGGGATACCGTCATCATCCAGCGCGCCGGCGACGTGATCCCGCAGGTGGTCGACGTGGTGCTCGACAAGCGCCCGAAAAACGCCAAGCCTTATCACCTCCCGACCAAATGTCCGTGCTATCTGCACACCGACATCGTGCGCGAGGAAACCGCCACCGGCGAGGAGGGCGCGCGCGCGCGCTGCACCGGCGAGTTCGCCTGCCCGTATCAGAAGATCGAACATCTCAAGCTGTTCGCCTCGCGCCGCGCCTTCGATATCGAGGGCCTGGGCGAAAAGCAGATCGAATTGTTCTTTGAGAAGGAGTGGGTCAAGGAGCCGGCCGATATTTTCACGCTGGAGAAGAAGCACAAGAGCGAATTACTGGAGGAGGAGGGCTACGGCGAGACCTCGGTGCGCAATCTTTTCGCGGCCATCGATGAGCGGCGCGAGATTTCGCTCGACCGTTTCATCTATGCGCTCGGCATCCGCCACGTCGGCGAGACCACGGCGCTAGCACTGGCTCGCGGCTACGGCTCCTGGAAGGCGTTCCACGACGCCTGCCTGAAGGTAGCCAAAGGCGACGAAGAAACCATCGCCGAAATGGACGCGCTCGACCAGATCGGCGAAACGGTGATCGAGAGCATCAAGGCCTATTTCGGCGAGAGCCACAATCGCGGCATCGTCGAGCGCCTCACCAAACAAGTGAAAATCCTCGACGCTGAAAAACCGAAGACCGACTCGGCCATCGCCGGCAAGACCGTGGTGTTTACAGGCAGCCTCGAAAAAATGACGCGCGAGGAGGCCAAGGCCACCGCCGAGCGCCTGGGCGCCAAGGCCGCCGGCTCGGTCTCGAAGAAAACGGACTACGTGGTCGCCGGCCCGGGCGCCGGCTCGAAATTGGCCGAAGCCAAGAAGCACGGTGTCCAAGTGCTCACCGAAGATGAGTGGCTAAAGATGATTTCTTAATTGTCGTCCCCGCGGAGGCGGGGACCCATACGCCGCAGCCGGTTGATAGGACACAGCGTATGGGTCCCGGCTCTCGCTTCGCTCGGCCGGGACGACAACAACTACCTTCGCACCAGCCCCCAATAGGCCACCCCGGTCGCCAGCACCGCGGTCAGCATCATCCAGGCCATCGGCATGGCGGTGCTGGCGCCGGCGAGCAAAACCGTCACCATTTGCGTGGACGCCGCGCCGATCGCCATCTGGGTAAAGCCGGTCATGCCGGCGGCGGTGCCGGCCGCCTGCGGGCGCACGCTGACCGCGCCGGCAATGGCGTTCGGCAGCAGCAAGCCGTTACCATAGGAGATCACCAGTTGCGGCAGGAAAATGATCGCCGGCCCTGCCTCCGGCATGGTCGCGACCAGCAGCATGGTCAGGCCGGCGCCGATCAACTCAAACACGACGCCGGCCATGATCATGGCATCGACGCCGAAACGCTGCGACAGCCGCGAGGCCGTGAAATTCCCGCTCATATAGCCAAACGACATCAGCGCGAACCACAGGCCGAATTCGGCCGATGAGCGGCCCATCAGCGTCACCACCACATGCGGGCCGCCGCCGAGAAACGTAAAGAACGGCGCCGAACCGAGCGCGCCGCACAGCACGTAGCCATAGAATTTTGTGCTGCCGAGCAAGCCGCGCGTTTCCTGCCACAGCATGCCCGGCGCGTGCGCCATGGTCGCCGGCCGCGTCTCCGGCAGCACCATGAACGCCCACGTCAGCACCGCGCCGCTGAACAGCGCGAGGAACAGGAAAATAGCCTCCCAGCCGAAGGCGGTGTCGAGAATGCCGCCGATCAGCGGCGAGATCATCGGCGCGATCACCATCGCGGTGGTAACCAGGCCGAACATGGCGGCGGCGCGCTCGCGCTCGAACAGGTCGCGGATGATGGCGCGCCCGATCACGATGCCGGTCGAGGCGCCGATCGCCTGCACCACGCGCGCGCCGATCAACGCACCGATCGAGGAGGCGGCAATGGCGGCGAGCGAGGCGACCACGCTCAGCGCCAGCCCGGCCAGCACGACCGGGCGCCGCCCGAAACGGTCGGACAGCGGCCCGAGCAGCAACTGGGCGGCGGCGAGGCTGAGCAAATAAAGCGTCAGCGTAAGCTGCACCGTGCCGGTGTTGGAGGCGAGCCGCGTCACCAGCCCCGGCAGCGCCGGCACTAAAATATTGAGCGTGGCCGGTCCGATAGCGGTCATCGCCATCAGCAGCGCCAGCAGCCGCCAGGGTGTGACATGCTTGCCCGGTACGTGCGAAGCCGATATCCGGGCGTCCATCAAGCGTTACCCAGCGGCCGGGTCGCGGCGTCGAGCCAGGCGCGCGTGGCGGCGTCGAGGAGGGGCCCCAGCACCTCCTGCACGCGCGCGTGATAGCTGTCGATCCAGTTGCGCTCTTTGGCGGTCAGCAGACGGCTATCGATCAGCCGGCGGTCGATTGGCGCCAAGGTCAGCGTCTCGAATGTATTGAGCGGCTTTTCGGCGCCGGCCGGTTCGGGCGCCGCGATCACCAGCATGAGGTTCTCGATGCGGACGCCGTAGGCGTCGGTTTTGTAGTAGCCCGGCTCGTTCGACAGGATCATGCCGCGGCGGAGCGCGACCGTGCCGAGCTTGGAAATGCGCGCCGGGCCCTCGTGCACCGACAGATAGCTGCCGACGCCGTGGCCGGTGCCGTGATCGAAATCGAGCCCGGCCTGCCATAGCGCGGTGCGCGCCAGCGGATCGAGCTGGGCGCCGCTGGTGTTCTCCGGGAACACCGCGGTGGCAATCGCAATATGGCCCTTGAGTACGCGCGTGAAGCGGTCGCGCATCTCGTCGCTGGGCGTGCCGACCGCCACGGTGCGGGTGATATCGGTGGTGCCGTCCTCGTATTGCGCGCCGGAATCGATCAGGAACAGCTCGTTTTTTCCGACGGTGCGGTTGGAGGCGCGGGTGACGCGGTAATGCACGATCGCCCCATTCGGCCCACTGCCGGCAATGGTCGAGAACGAAATGTCCTTCAATAACCCGCTATCGCGGCGCAAGCTTTCCAGCGCCTCCACAGCGTCGATCTCGGTGAGCTGGCCGGTTAACGCCTCGCGCTCGAGCCAGGCCAGGAAGCGCGCTACCGCCACCCCGTCGCGCTTGTGCGCGGCGCGCGAGCCCAAGATCTCGGCGTGGTTCTTCACGGCCTTCATCAGCGCGATCGAATCGGCCCCGCGCACTGGCTTGCCGCCGCTGCCGGCGATCTGCCGCGTGAGCGCGTCGGCCGCGCTCGCCCGGTCGAGCCGCACGGTCTTGCCCTTGAGTTTCGCAAGGTCGCGGGCAAGATCGTCCGGCGCGCGCAACGCGGCGATCTCTTCCAGCGCGGGACGCGTTTTGTCGTCGAGCTTGGCCGGCTCCACATAGAGCGCCGGCTTGCCCTCGCGCGGGATCACCGCGAAGGCAAGCGCCAGCGGCGTATGCGCCACGTCGGAGCCACGGATATTGAATGCCCAGGCGACGTTTTGCGGGTCGGACACCACCAGCACATCGGCGCGCAGCTTTTTAAGTTCGGCCTGGATGCGCTTGAATTTGTCGGCTGCGCTTTCGCCGGCGAGCTTGAGATCGCGCAGCGTCACGGGACCTGCGGGCGGCGCTGGTCGGTCGGTCCACAGCGCGTCGATCGGATTATTATCGACCGCCACCAGTTCGGCGCCGGCCGTTGCGCAGGCTTTGCGCAACCTGTCGGCGCTCTCGGAGGTGTGCAGCCAGGGATCGTAACCGAGCTTGCCACCGCTCTTGAGAGTTTGCTCGAGCCACTGCTCCGGCGGGGAGTCCACCAAGTGCTCGACTGAGAAAAGTTTCGGGTCGATCTGTGCCGCCGCCTGCACGGTATAGCGGCCGTCCACGAACAATGCCGCGCGTTCGGCGAGCACGATGGCCGTCCCCGCCGAACCGGTGAAGCCGGTGAGCCAGGCCAGGCGTTCTTCGCTCGCCGGCAAGTATTCGTTCTGCTGGCGGTCGGCACGCGGCACGACAAATCCGGCAAGCCCGCGGCGCTCGAGCTCGTCGCGCAGTGCGGCGAGGCGCGCCGGCGCCGCCGCAGGTTCGTGCGAATCATCGAATGATTGGAAGCGGGCCTCGAACATGGCCGGCACTGTAGCGCTCTCCTGCAACGTAGCAACGCAGGCATGCGCGGTTCGCGGGGCAAGGTATGCGCGTAGTTATATTGGGCAGCTTGCCGAAATATTCGCATCGCTTTGGCGATCGATTCAGCAGCGAACTATGCTTCTGAATCAATTTTGTGCAGCGCACTACACCGGCCGCAATAGTGACGCCTACCTTTCTAAATTACTAACCAGTTCATGCCGTAGTTACAGGGCTTCTATGCATTGTCATGCATGGTGGGCATGGCCGATTTGGGCTGTGCTGCAGCGCAATAGACAGGGAATTCACTGACGCTTCATTCGGTAGAAATAGAGAGAACATGGTTGCTGTCACATATGGCGTCGTCCGCGTAGCCACCCCCGAGCCCGCCGCGAAGGCTGGGCGCGCGAATACTGCTTTGCCGCTCAAAAGTTGGTTTGCCTGCTTCATAGATGCGCTCGCAATGGCGCGCTTGGAGCAGGCCCGCTGCGAAATCAGGATGCATACAGGGATGCTGCCCTACACTCTCGACGAACGCGGCAACCGGCTGGTCCAGGCCGGCTCCGAAGGCATGCCGTTCGGTCGCTGGTAAGGCTTGAATCACCACTAGCGAAGCTGCTCCGGTCTCCCCGCCCGGAGCGGTTTTGTTTTCAGCGCTCAAGAATTCTTCAGCACCAGCGTGACCCAGCCATCGAGCGCAATGCGGCGTTCGAGCACGAAGCCCTGAGCGCGGTAGATCGCCAGCACGGCATTGGCGTGACCCGGCAGCAGGCCGGAGAGCACCACGCGCCCTCCAAGCGCGGCGAGCCGGCTGAGCGGCACCGCCAGCCGCAGCAGCGGCCCCAGCAGAATATTGGCAAAGATCAGATCGTAAGGCTTAGCCGCCGCGATGGCGCGGGCATTGACGCCAGTGGCGCACACGAACGTAATCGTCGCGCTTGCGCGATTGAGTCGCGCATTGGCGCGCGCGGCCTCGACCGCGACACGATCGATATCACTGGCGGTGACGCGCGTGCGATGTATTTTCGCCGCCGCGATCGCCAGCACGCCCGATCCGGTGCCGAGGTCGAGCACCCGTGCAGCGCGTCGTCGCTTGGCCAGCCTGTCGAGCGCCAGCAGGCAGCCGCGCGTGGTGCCGTGGTGTCCGGTGCCGAAGGCGAGCGCGGCTTCGATTTCGATGCCGACGTCGTTGGGCTTGATACGGGCGCGGTCATGGGCGCCGTGCACGATGAAGCGGCCGGCCCGCACTGGTTTGAGGCCGGCGAGGCTTTGCTTGACCCAGTCGGCAGGTTCGACCGGCTCGATGCTGAGCGCGCCGGCGGCGGCGTCGCCGGCGGCGGTCGCGACCAACGCGCGCAAGCTCGCCTCATCCGGCGGGTCGCGGAAATGGATCGCTATTTGCCACCGGCCGCCGTCGCCCTCGAAGGCGGCGGAAACGGCATCATCTAGACTCTCGCCGAGAGAGGCGGCGAGCCGCCGGGCGGTCGGTTCATCGCAGGCCAGGCGGGCGACGGTGGTCATCATGGCCGCCATTTACAGCGGTTGGTGAAACCGCTGGCAATGGCTATGTAGCGCATGATCCAGAAAAGTGGGCACCGGTTTTCGGATAAGATCATTCGCAAAAGAAAGACCCAATGACCATCCAAACGCCCAACGCTGCCGACACGGACGCGCTTGCCCTTGCCCATCGCAGCGGCTGGCCGGACGATTTGCGCGTGCTGCTCGCGCGCTTTCCGCGCGAGCAGTGGACGGGTCATGCCAATCTCGGCGAGATGGCGCGGTTCTGGCTGTCGCGCCACGATATGTTCCGCGAACTTGCCACGATGATCCAAACGATCGAGACGCAATTCCGAGCGGGAACGCTGCCGGCGGCGGAATTTCCGCGCCAATTGGTGCCGCGGCTTCAGTTCCTGCTATCGCAGCTCAACGTGCACCATCAGATCGAGGATTTGCATTATTTTCCGATCTTTCGCGCCGCCGAGACGCGGCTGGCGCGCGGCTTCGACGTGCTGGAAGGCGATCACCACGCCATCCACGCCGACATGGCGGCGACGGCGGATACCGCCAACGCGCTGCTGCGCGCGCTAGCGGGCGAGGCCGACATTTTGCACCGCTGCGGCGACAATTACGCGGCCGCCAGCAGCGCGCTGATCAAGGGGTTGATCCGCCATCTCGACGACGAGGAAGACCTGATCGTGCCGCTCATCCTCGAGCGCGGCGAGGAAGCGCTCGGCGTTGCGCATCAAGGGTAATGGGCGCGATTGCTTTCCGTCATTTCGTTTTTTTCGCCGGGGGGTCTTCCGGGTGGCTGTGCGTCTTCTGAAGGACCGCTATGGCGGATTGGTTGCTCATTCCCTTTGGCGGCACCAGGATGTCCGTCTTCTTAAGCGCCTGCCACAGCTTGGCGTCCTGAAACGCGATCGTGCCGCCGCCGCGCGTTTGCTGTGAAATCATGCGATTGATGTCGCCAACGCAGACCCAGTTGTTTTTATAGGTAATGCCCCACTTGGCGTGATCTTTGGATTCCGGCCACGCCCAAGGGGCTCCAAGAGGCCTCAGGTCGATGAATTTGATGTCAAAAGTCTTATGAATGCCGTCGCTATCGATCATGGGCGGAACGGGCCCGCGGATCCAGGTCTCTACGTCCATGTCGTCCTTGAGTGTCGGGCCAACCAGATCGTTCCAAAAGTCCTTTCCCCACTCGCGGTTCTTGGCAATCACCTTGAAGGCGAGGCCGCCGCGAGATTTTAAATCGAGCACATTGGAATCGGCGGCGGGCTTTGGGTCCAGCGGTTGCGTGAGCCGAAAGAGGGGATCGCTCTTGTCGAGCGAAGCGGGCATGTGCGCGAGGTAAGTCTGCGGCTGCTGATGGATTGCCATCTGCACAGCGACCTTGCTGATGCTCGCGAGATCGAGAGAAATGCACAGGTAGGTCTGTCCGTACATCGGGCATTCCGGTCGCCCCGGGGTCCGCGTATTTCGGCCACGAGTGCAGCAGCCACAATGCTGTTTTCGTCGCGGTATCGAATGCCAATACGCCCTTGGTATGACCCAAATTGCCGTTGTCTTTGCGGTCCGCGCTGGCTGGCATTTCGTCGTTGTAAAGAATCCAGCCCGTCGTGCTGTCCGGGTTTTTGAAAATCGAATTCAGAGTCAAATCGACGGCGCCGTTGTCTTCGGACAGCATGTATTTCGACAAGTCGATCTTGGCGACGGTCGGATCGTAGTAGACATATTCGTACCCTACGGCGCTGGTGACCGTTCCACTGGGGCCCGCCGAATTTACCTCGACGAGTTTTGGCACCTTGTAGGCAAACCACCAGTCCACCGGTTTGCCGCTTTCATCCAGCGCTGGGATTTTCATATGGCGCCCCGTTTTGAAATTCGATCCCGCTACATAAAATTATATACACCATAAAGTTGTAACGCAAGACGCTTCAAGGCCCGTCCGTTCCAACGAAATATGGCGCGCGCAGTCTACCGTTGAAATTAATGCCGCTTGAAATATTGCCCGTCGCGCTCGTGCTTCACCGCGGGCGCTTGCGCCTTGTTGATGCTGGCTGCTCGCGCGCGATCCTCGCGCGCATGAACGCCAAGTTTCGACGCTATATACAATGCAAATTTGACTCATCAGAATGGATCAGGGCTGACTATCGATGCAAGGCGACCGACCGATGAGCGACGCGTTCGCAGGCAAAGTCGTTTTGATCACCGGCGGCGCCCGCAATCTCGGCCGCGCCATGGGCATCGCCTTTGCCGCTGAAGGTGCGTCGATTGCCATCAACGCGCGCTCGCAGCGGCCGGAACTGGCCGAGACGCTCGCAGCAATCGAGGCGGCCGGCGGCAAGGCGACTGCGGCTATTGGCGATATCACCGATCGCGCCGCGGTCGTTTCGATGGTGGCGGCGGTCGTCGAGCGTTTTGGCCAGATCGACATCCTCGTCAATAATGCCGTCACGCATGCCACCAAGCCGTTTCTCGAGCTGAGCTTCGAAGACTGGCGTGCCCCGATTACCGTCACGCTCGACGGCGCTTTTCACTGCACGCAAACCGTTGTTCCGGCAATGATCCGTGCCGGCGGCGGCAGCATCGTCAATATGGGCGGCCTGTTCGGGCACATGCCGATTACGAACCGTGCGCCGACGGCGGCCGCCAAGGCCGGATTGGCTGGATTGACGCGCGCACTCGCACTGGAACTGGCCGAGCACAATATCAACGTCAATTATGTCGCGCCCGGTCCGGCCAACACGGTGCGCGACGGCCCGTTCAAATTCGATACCACGCGCATTCCGTTTGGCCGCTTCGCCGAACCTGCCGAGATTGTCGCCACTGTGATGATGTTGTGCGGCAAATATGGGCGTTTTATCACCGGGCAGACCATCCACGTCAATGGCGGATTGTTCATGAACAACTAGAACGTCAGGGAGGATCGATCATGCGTGCAATGCTGTTGCGTCTCGGCCTATGCCTCTGCGCCATAACGTTATCCTCGGCGCACGCCGCCGATTATCCAACCCGGCCGGTGCACGTGATCGTCGGGCTGACCGCCGGCTCCGGCGTCGATCTCATGGCCCGCATCGTCGGGCAAAAGCTCGCCGAATCGATGGGGCAACCCTTCATCATCGAGAACAAGCCGGGCGCCGGAAGCAATATCGGCACGCGCTATGCTGCGCAGCAGGAGCCCGATGGCTACACGATCTTCGTGGCGACCGTCGCCAACGCGATCAACGCGACGCTCTACAAAAATCTACCGTTCGACGTTCTCAAGGATTTCTCGCCGGTGATCCTCGCCGCCACCGCGTCCAACATCCTGATCGTTAATCCGTCGGTGCCCGCAAAATCGGTGCAGGAATTGATTGCGCTGGCGAAAGCAAAGCCCGGCAAGTTGACGGTCGGATCGAGCGGCATCGGCACGGCGCCGCAGATGACGGCCGTGTTGTTTCGCCACCGCGCCGGCATCAATGTCGTCGATGTCCCATTCAAGGGCGGCCCGGAAGCGACCTCGGCGCTGCTCGGCGGGCAAATCGACTATCTGTTCGCCATCACGTCGACCGCGTTGCCCCACGTGAAGGCGGGGCGTCTGCGCGCGCTCGGCGTCACCAGCCGCG
>DAIMKK010000001.1:17536-37045 GCA_036721745.1 Pseudolabrys sp.
ACGCCGCTGCTGCCTGATGTCCCGACTATCAATGAGTCCGGCTTAGCGGGTTTCGAGGCCGTGACCTGGTTCGGTTTCGCGGTGCCGAAAGGCACGCCGCCGGCGATCATCGATCGTCTGAACAAGGAAATCGGCAAAGTGCTGGCAATGCCTGACGTGAAAGAGAAGCTCGCCGTGCAGGGCATCGACGTCGCCGGCGGCTCGCCCGAACAGTTCGGCAGCTACATGCGCGACGAATTTGCCAAATGGGGCGGCCTGGTCACGGAAACCGGGATGTCGCTCAAGGAGTAATGCCGGAGCGTTAGCGCAATCCCGACAGTTTTAATCAACGACGCAAATGATCCTTGTAAATCTTGCGCGATAGTTCCGTTCGACGGCCCCCCGTGACCCCCCGCGGCCGGTCGATCGAGCGGAGGTTATCGTGCTCGAATCAATGAATGCCTGGATCGAATCCGTGCGGTTTGCCTGCGAAGTACAGGGCGTCATCTCGATGCGTCTCATGCGGATGGCGCGAGGCGGGCCGCAAGCCGCGGCGGAAGCACACCTAATGATTGCCGAAAAAATTGAGGCGTTCGCGGACGCCGAAGTGGCGATGGCCAAGGCGCTGTCCGATGGCGAAGGGATTTTGGTCGCCGCCGAACGCGCTTATGCGCCGCTCCGCCTATGCGTGGGGGCCAATAGCAGCCGCCTCGCGCAGGCCATTCCGGCTTAGCCGCCAACGCGGCGTCAGCGCTGCTTGAAATACTGCACCGCGCGGCCCGCCGGCTCACCAGCCGAACGGGAAGGCGCCGAACAGGCCGCGCCGCGGGTAATAAGGCCGCTCGCGGTAATAGCGCGGGTCGTCGGCATAGCCGCGCCAACCGGGCACGGCGCGGCGCACCGGCGGTTCCTCGGCGGCGATGTCGCCGTCCTGATCGATGCGCGGGGCGCGCGCCACCGCCGGCTCGCCCGGCCCGCCGGGGATTTCGCCGGTGAGCAGCACGATGGTGTGCGCCATCTTGTGCTTGCGCACGAGGCCCCACAGCTTCGCGGCGTTGGCGACCGACAGCCGCACGCAGCCATGCGAGGCCGGCCGCCCGAGACTGCGGTGATTGGTGCCGTGGATGGCGTGGCCCTTCTGCGTGAAGAAGATCGAATAGGGCATCGGCGCGTCGTCCCACTCCACGCTGAAGTGGTCCTTTTCCATGCGGAACGGACTGAACGCGCCGGCCGGCGTGTCGTGGCCGGAAACGCCGGTCGACACCGGCCAGCGGTAGAGCTGTTCGCCGTCGGCCGAGACGGTCATCTGCTGCGTGCTCTTGTCGATCTGGATCAGCAGGTCGGCGCGCGCCGGCGCGGCGAAAACAAGCGCGGCGATAGCGGCGAGCGCGGCAGCAAGGCGGAGACGCATGACGGACCTCCCGAGCCTAACCCGCACCCAGTCTAGCAGGTTCCCCCCGGCGGGATTATGGCAAAGTACGCCCTCATCCTGAGGAGCGGCCGAAGGCCGCGTCTCGAAGGATGCGGGCGGGTCAACTCAATGCTTCCTGGCATCCACCCGGAAGCCGACGATGGTGGCTTCGCCCAGCGCCTTGGCGGCTTCCAGCCGGTGCAGGCCCTCGATCAGCACGAAACGCTCGCCGTCGGCGCGCACTTTGATCGGCACCTGCTGGCCGTCTTTGAGCATGCTTTCGGCGATCTCGGCGACGCGCGTCTCGTCGAGCGTCTTGCGCCGCTCGATCGGCACATAGATCTTGGCGACCGGGAAATTCTCGCGCTTCATCATGGCGGGGCCATCCTAGCACGGCTCTTTCCCCGCGCGCGCCTCATCCCTACATCAAGCGCAAGGGACACCGCCCCAAGGAATGCACAATGTCGGAGCCGCTCGTCGTTCTGCTGCCCCACCGCCTCGGCAAGGACGAGGCGCTGCGCCGCATCAAGGACGGGCTCGGCCGCGCCAAAACCGAGTTCGCCTGGCTGCTGGCGCTGGAGGAGGAAGTGTGGAGCGGCGACCGCCTGAGCTTCCGCGCCTCGGCGCTCGGCCAGCGCGCCATAGGCTTTATCGACGTCTATGAGCACGCGGTGCGGCTCGAGGTCACGCTGCCCTGGCTGCTGGCGCGCTTCGCCCACGCCGCGCAGCGCGTGATCGGGGCGAAGGGCCAATTGATGCTGGAGAAGAAATAGAAATCCGTCCTCATCCTGAGGAGGCTGCGAAGCAGCCGTCTCGAAGGATGGGGCGGCCCACCGATCTCGGGTTTACCCGAGATCGGCAACTACTATGCCCAAGTCGGCTATAGCCGACTTGGGATGTTCGAGACGCCGCGCTGCGCGCGGCTCCTCACCATGTGGCCGATTTTAGTTCCCCAACTCCAGCGCCCAATAGCGTCTTCCATTGGCGCCGCTTGCCGATGCGATTCCGTAAGCCGCCACGTCGCCGCGCAACATGTTGGCGCGATGGCGGGGAGACTTGGCCCAGCCGCGGATGGCGCAGTCCTCGTCAACGCAGCCGACCAAAACGTTCTCGGCGTGCAGGCCGCCGCCCATGCTGCCGAGGCGGGCGCGGAAATTGGCGTGGTCGAGGTGGCTGCGCCCGGCCATGGCCTGGGCCTGCTCATAGGCGAGGCCAGCGAGAGTTGAGCTCATGGCGAGCGCCGGCCTTCCGTGCTGGGCGCGGAAGGAATTGAGGTCGAGGGCGGAGGCGGAGGAGGCGAAGATTGCTATTGTCAATGCAGCTGTAGGTATGCGCATTGTGGTATCTTCCCGCAATCGGCTTTTCGAATGTTACTTTTCAGGCGTTCAATCTAGTCCAAACGTCAGGCGGATAATACTTGGCAACTAAGTCTATGAAGTCGGCTCGGTCAACACCTCTAAGCGAGGGTCTAAGTCGTTTGGCTGCTCGGATGCCACGCGTAGTGCGTGAGCATGAAGTGTTGCGTGTCGCAGCGAGTATCGTCGGCAAAGACTCCAAGAGTATCTCGGAAACTGCGCGGCGCGAAGTATTAACGTGGGCTCAGGCCAGAAGTGGCGGCCGTTTCCCAACTCAAGCTTGGGATTTTCAAGATTTTGAACATTTGTCCGGGGGCAGAAATAGCGTTGGCGTTCGAATCGAAGGTGATCAGACCGACATCTGGGCTATCTGCGCCGACGACCCAGACAAAACTGTGCCCGGTCGATCTTGGACCACGGAAGTCGTCGTGGGCCAAATTAAGGGCGCACTCCCCAGATTCAGCGTTCGTCTTTTGGCCAGTACCGGCGAAGATATTTTGGACATTCAACCTCACACGCCCGGGCTCGTCCAACAGGTTGTCGAACATGATGGTCAGCTTGTTGCCGTCCACGGCGTTCACGCCGCCGCGGCATTGAACCTGATGCGCCCGCCTTCTTTCGATTTGCCGCGCCGAGGCCGCACGGTGATTTCGATGTCCTGATTGAACGCCGTGAGCATGCGCATCAGCCGTTCCAGGGAAAAGCCCTGATAGTGGCCACGCAGGATATTCGACAGGTCCGGTTGCTTGATGCCGATCAGCTTCGCTGCGGCGACTTGCGTCAGCTTGCGGGCTTTGATGAACCGGTGCAGCTGCACGACAAGTGATGCCTTGAGCAAATGCTCCTCGGCGTTCGGCAGGCCGAGGTCGGCGAAAATGTTGCCGCTTCCGATCTCAAAGGCGGGCAGGGTCTTTTTGCTCATGGTCTTACTTCCTTATTGGCTCGATGAATGATCTCGGCTTGGCGCAAGCGCTGTTTGATCAAGTCGAGATGCAGCTTCGGGGTGGCAATCCCCTTGGTGGATTTTTTCTGGAACGCGTGCAGGACATACAGCACTCCCTCGAAGCGAACCGTGTAGACGGCGCGATAGGCCTCGCCGCCGGCACTTTTGCGAATCTAAAGAACGCCGCTACCAAATCCCTTAAGCGGCTTCGCGCCAGCCGGATGGTCGCCGAGTTGCGCTTCAAAAAGCGCCTGCCCGATCTCCCGCCGGGCAATGGCAGGAAAGGCTTGCAAGTCGCGCCGGCTGGACCCGACAAAGACCGCTGGCTTGATCCTGCGCAGCAACTCGTTCACGGCAATATAGTAATACTACTATAATCTCATGTCAAGGCGCGGAGGGCCTCACACCCTCTCCACAAAACTATCCACCACGCGCTTTTCGCCGCGCTACTCAGCGGTGATGTCGCTCCGGCTTGGTCAGGGCCTCCGCCACGCCGCGCGGACGCCCGCTGCCGATCACTTGCCCGGTGCATTTCTGCTCGGCCGCGCAGTGGACGATGCAATCGGTGCCGGGGCCGCCCTTGCAGTCGGTGCCGCAGCCATAGCCCTTGGCGTCCTGCGAGAACTTGCCGCCGGCCTTGTCGCAGGCGCTCTTGAGCGCCTCGGCGGTCGTCTTGGGAAACGTGAGGTCGCGGGCGAGCGCCGCGCCGTTGAGCGCCAGGGCGCCGGTCAGGACGAGCAAAGCGGTCAGATGTCGCATCGGCGCACTCCCACGTCTCGCGCCGCCCCCGCATCGATTATGCCACAGCTTGCGCGCAGGGGAAGCGGCTGAATCGCTAGACCCGGTCCACGAAACTATCCACCACCCGCTTTTCGCCCGCCTTGTCGAACTTGATGGTCAGCTTGTTGCCGTCCACCGCGGTGACGTTGCCGTTGCCGAATTTCTGGTGAAACACGCGCTCGCCGACCGCGAATGACGACGTGGCGCCGGTGGATTTGGCCACCAGTTCGCCTTCGATGGTGAGGGGTTTTCGTTTCACGCCAGAAGAAGCACTCCCCACCCGGCCGCCTGCGGCGGCCGACCTCCCCGCCAAGGGGGGAGGTGAAGAGGAGCCCGCCTCGCCGTCGTCGTCAAAAACCCCATCCGGCACATAACGCGGCTTTCCGTCCTCGCTGAACCCTCCGCGCCCTTTGCGCGCCTGGGCGCGCTGCCAGCCGGGCGTGGTGTAGTTCGAGCCGAAGGAGTTCGTCTCGTCAAAACGCGAGGCTCCGTAGCCCGACATGCCGAAGCCGCCTGAGCCGCCCGCCGGCTCCTTCACCTCGACATGCGCCTCCGGCAATTCGTCGAGAAAGCGCGAGGGCATGGTCGAGGTCCACATCCCGTGGATGCGCCGGTTGGTGGCGAAATAGATCTTGGCGCGCTTTCTGGCCCGGGTCAGTCCGACATGGGCGAGGCGGCGCTCCTCCTCCAGCCCGGCGCGGCCGCTCTCGTCGAGCGAGCGTTGATGCGGGAACAGGCCTTCCTCCCAGCCGGGCAGGAACACGGTGTCGAATTCGAGACCTTTGGCCGAGTGCAGCGTCATGATGTTGACCGCCTGCTCGCCTTCGGCGCTGTCGCGGTCCATCACCAGCGAGATGTGCTCGAGGAAGCCGGCGAGGTTCTCGAAATCCTGCATGGAGCGCACCAGCTCCTTGAGGTTTTCCAGGCGGCCGGCGGCGTCGGCGCTTTTGTCAGCCTGCCACATCGCGGTGTAGCCGGATTCGTCCAGCACGATCTCGGCCAGTTCCGTGTGCGGCATCGAGTCCTTGCGCGCGCGCCAGCGCTCGAAATTCGCCATCAGCTCGCGCAACGCGAGGCGCGGCTTCGGCTTCATCTCGTCGGTGGTGGAGAGCGCTGAGGCGGCTTCGGTGAGCGGGATGCGTTGCTTGCGCGCGTGGTCGTGCAGCATCTGCACGGTGGCGTCGCCCAGCCCGCGCTTGGGCACGTTGACGATGCGCTCGAAGGCGAGATCGTCGGCCGGCTGCGCGATCACGCGCAGATAGGCCAGCGCGTCGCGGATTTCGGCGCGCTCGTAAAAACGCGGCCCGCCGATCACGCGGTAGGGCAGGCCGAGCTGGATGAAGCGGTCTTCGAATTCGCGCATTTGGAACGAGGCGCGCACCAGAATGGCGATCTCGTCGAGCGGATGGTCGATACCTTGCTCTCGCGCGTCGCGCTGCAATTGTTCTATTTCTTCGCCGATGCTCCTGGCTTCTTCTTCCGAATCCCAGCCGCCGGTGACCTGCACCTTTTCGCCCGGCACGTCTTCGGTGCGCAACGTCTTGCCCAGACGTCCTTCATTGTGCGCGATCAAGTGGCTGGCCGCCGCCAGAATATGGCCAGTGCTGCGGTAATTTCTCTCCAGTCTGATCACCTTGGCGCCCGGGAAGTCATGATCGAATCTCAAAATATTATCAACCTCGGCTCCTCTCCATCCATAAATCGACTGGTCGTCATCGCCCACGCAGCAAATATTCTTTTGCGCGCGCGGCAACGCCTCGGCCTCGCCCTTCGAGACGCTCGGGCTTCGCCCTCGCTCCTCAGGGTGAGGGGTAACGGTTTCGTCCGCGGCACTGTCTTTCTTCTCATCCTGAGGAGCCGCGCGCAGCGCGGCGTCTCGAAGGATGAGGCCCCCCGACGTTGAGGACTGCGCCAACAGCCGCAGCCACAAATACTGCGCGACATTGGTGTCCTGATATTCGTCCACCAAGATGAATTTGAAGCGCTGCTGGTACTGCCGCAGTACGTCCGGATGCGCGCGGAACAGCCTTATGTTCTCCAGCAGAAGATCGCCGAAGTCGGCGGCGTTGAGCGTCTTCAGCCGCTCCTGATAGGCGATGTAAAGCTTCTTGCCCTTGCCGTTGGCGAAGGTCGCGGCTTCACCGGCCGGCACTTGGTCCGGCGTCAGGCCGCGGTTTTTCCAGCCGTCGAGGATCATGGCGAACACCCGAGCAGGCCATCTTTTCTCGTCGAGCTTCTCGGCTTCTAAGAGCTGTTTGATGACTCTGATCTGGTCGTCGACGTCCAGGATCGTGAAATTCGACTTCAAACCGACCATTTCGGCGTGGCGTCTGAGAATTTTCACGCCGATCGAATGGAAGGTGCCGAGCCACGGCATTCCCTCGACAATCTGCCCGACCATCTGGCCGACGCGCAGCTTCATTTCGCGCGCCGCTTTATTTGTAAAAGTCACCGCGAGAATTTCTCGCGGATGCGCGCGGCCGAGATTCAAAATGTGGGCTATCCGCGTTGTAAGCACACGCGTTTTCCCGGTTCCGGCGCCGGCCAGCACCAGCACGGGCCCGTCCAGGGTCTCCACCGCTTCGCGTTGTTCTGGATTTAAGTCGGCCAGATAGGCCGCACCTCTGGCCCCCATCGCGCGCGCGGCAATGCCGCCCGGCGCGGGTGGCGCCAAGTCATTGTGGACAGGCAGCTTTTTCGGTTCGGCCATTTTGATCCGGGTGATTCCTTCCGACGCAAGATGGCACTCATAGGGGCCAATTGGGAGGCCTGTCTTGTCCCCATTGTTCTGCGGAACTAGCGTTCGGTCACCGGCAGACGAACGCCGAACTCACGTTGGTTACCCCAGAACAACGTCTTCTTCTCCCTCTTCCCGAAAGGAATGTTCTTGTGCGCCTGAAAAACAAGGTTGCCCTCGTCACCGGCGGCGGCCGCGGCATCGGCCGCGACATCGCGCTCGCCTATGCCCGCGAGGGCGCCCATGTGGTGATCAACGACGTTGACCCGGCGACCGCCGCTGCCACCGCCAAGGACGCCGCCGCGCTCGGCAGCCAGTCGCTCGCGGTGGTCGCCGACGTCGCCAAGTCCGCCGACATAACGCGCATGGTCGAGACGATCATCAAGGAGCGCGGACGTATCGACATCGTCGTCAACAACGCCATGAAGATCGTGCCGGGCAAATTGGAGGCTTTGCCGGAGGAATCTTGGGACACCACCATGAATATCGGGCTGAAAGGCGCGTTCCTGGTCAGTCAGGCCGCGGCCAGGCACATGATCGTGATGAACACGGGCTGCATCGTCAACATCGCCTCCATCGCCGGCCTGTTCCCGTACAACTGGGCCGGCGCCTATTCGGTGGTGAAGGCCGGCCTCATCATGCTGACCAAGCTGCAGGCGATGGAGTGGGCGCCCTACGGCATCCGCGCCAACGCCATCACGCCCGGCTATATCCGCACGCCCGGCACCGAGGCGATGTATGCCGATCCGGAGATCTACGAGGGCCGCCGCAAGGGCGTGCCGATGGGCCGCGTCGGCGCGGGCGAGGACATCGCCGGGCCGGCAATTTTTCTGGCGAGCGAGGACGCGCGCTATACGACGGGCAGCGTGGTCGGCGCCGACGGCGGCCAGGCGGTCGGGTATTTCTTGAGCGTGCCGGGACGGCGGTTTTCTGGCGGGAGGATTGATTAGGGGGCGACCTCAAAAAAACGTCGCCAGCAGCTTCGGTCTACGTCGACTATTCCCCCAAAAGCGAATATTTGCTGGGATCATTCGAACGTCTGCTTTGTGCCAACATGTTTGTGCGGGTTGCCCATCATGCAAGCGCGGGACAAGTCAATTCGAAGTTCTCCCGCGAATTTTCCTCTGCTACGATGACCATCGCTGACAAGTGGCGCTGACGAGCGAATGGATCATGCCATGAACGACAATATGATGGCTCTCGAGCCGAGTGACGAAGCCATCCTCACCTTCGAGGTTTCCGACGAGGTGCTGGAGGCTTCGGCTGACGCAATACCCAAGCCGGTCGCGGCTTTGTCGATGGCTTCGACCGCGGTTATTTTGATCTTGTGCTGCACCAACGGCTAGCGTGCCGCCGGCCCGGCAGGTTCGCAAGGGCAGGCGTCGATCGCCATGAATAATCCCGACGGCCCCAACGAAAGCTTTTTGACCTTCGTCACCGGGGCCAACGACAAATATTTTTTCATGTGCGGGATGCTGCTGGAAAGCCTGCAAAGCTGCTTTCCGGGCGTGCCTTGCCTGGTCATAGATTTGGGATTGAGCGACGCGCGCAGGAAATATTTCGAAGAGAAAAAACTGCTTTTGCAGCTGCCCGCCGGCCTCAACAAAACCGATCATCCGTACAAGCTCAAGAGCAGCATGGCGGCGTTTTTGGGCGACGCGCCGCCGCCCATGCCGATCTGGATCGATTGCGACATCATCGCCATCAGGGCCGCAAGCCAGGAACTATCCGATCTGGCGCGCGAGCTGGTGTCGCACAACAAGGACATGGCCATGGCCACCGACGAGGGCCCCAACCAGACCCTCGGCGCGATCGGCGGTTCCTTCGGCGAGACGAAGTTGCTGGCGGCGATCGCCGATGATCCGTCGCTCAAAGAGCGCCGCTGTTTGAACGCGGGCCTCGTGGTGTTCTCAAATCCCGGCGCGGCGAGAGACTGGCAGAGCGTCGCTGCCGCGCAGGACGGCGACAAGTTTCCCGATCAAAACGCGCTTAATCTGATGGCCTACCGGGCTCCAGATCGCGTCACAGTTTTGGATTCTCGCGTCTGGAACGTGCATGCCAGGCTGCTGAAAGCCGTCAAGGCGAGCGGCGACGAGGTGACGTGCGACGGGCAAAAGCCCATCTTCGTGCATGCGACCTCGGCCTATGAAGGCGATTTACTGGGCGGCGAAATGCCGATCTCGGCGAAAGACTGCGGCTGCGAGGCGTTTCTGAGATTTTTTGGAAATGAACATCTCAGGAAGCTGCAGGAGGACTACCTTGCCGGCTTCTTGCGCCATAATTTCGAAACGCTGCAAAATTTGGGAATCCTGATCAAAGTCTCGGGCGCGCGCCGAAACGACCCTTGTCCTTGCGGGTCGGGCAAGAAGTTCAAACATTGTCACGGCGCTGCCGCTTAGCGGCCTAATCCGCCGCCGCGAGTTCATGCGCGATGGTGCTCGCATCGACCAGCAGCGCCTGCGCGGCGACCATCGGAAGTCCCAACAGGATCACCGCCTCTAGCGGCAGGTTCGCGCCACAAACGAAGGCGGCGGCGAGGCTCGCGCAGATGCCGCCGGCGTCCCAGCCGCCTTCCGAGGCGAACTGAAAGCGGAACGTGCAGGGCGCGATCTTGCTGGCGTTGTAGACCGCGGTCATCCAGTACGGGAAGTAAAGCCCGCTGAACAGCGTGGTCGCGATGGTGACGCCGACGACGGCATACGGGGCGCTGCCGCAGATCGATTTGAGGACAAGGCCCGCTGCCAAAATGACGGCGTTGAGCCACACGCTGCTTCTGGCGTGGCCCATGTCGATGAAGCGGCCGAGAACCATGCCGCCGAGCGCGCCGGCCAGTGCCGCCACCGCGAGCACGCCGCCGAATGTGTCGAAACGCTCGGCCAACGCCTGAAACATGACGATGCTCCAGGCGGTCGTCGCGCCGCTTTGAATCCAGCCATCGGCGAAAAACAGCAGAATACCCGCGCGCGCCGCAGCGTAAGCGCCGCGCGGCGACGGCTGCGCGATTTCCGGCTCCGCGACGCGCAATAGCGGATAAACGGCGGCAACTTGGATCGCGCAGGCCGCGCCGAAAGCAATCCAGGGTCCGAAGTTGGTCAGCAATATTCCGCCGGCCACCGGGCCGATCACGTCGGCGAGCGCGCCGAGCGCCTGGCGGGCGCCGATCTGCTTGCCGCGGTGTTCGCTATCGCCGAGCGCGGCAAAGAAGACGTGATAGCAGGTCCAGTAAAACACTTGCGCAAGCGACGAGACGGCGCAGAACAACAACAGCGCCGGCCCGACGCCGTGCACCAGCGCGACCGCCGGATATTGCAAAGCGGTCAACAGCGTCCCGACGATGAGCGTGTGCCGCAAGCCGATCGCCGACGCGACGATCACCACCAGCGGGCGCAGCGCAAAGCGCAAGGCCAGGATCGCAGCGGCGAGCAGGAAGATCTGCGCCAACGGTAGGCCGGCACGCAGCAGGAACACCATGAAGAAGATGCCGGCCAGGCTCCAGGCCAACGACACCAGCGCGCGGTGGACGGCGAGGCGGTTGATGTCGCGGTTGGTAAAAAACGTCATCATCGGGCGGCCAAGATAACGGGAATAAGGCCGCCGATAAACGGCCTGTCGGCTTTTGGTTAAGAGTGGGGGCGGCGCTTTTCGGTCCGGGAGGATTGATTAGGCGGCAAAGCCGGCCTAGCAACAAGGCCGCGAGGTATCTCAAGGCCGCCGGTTGTTAACGGCGATCATGAAAGAAACGGCGATGAAGGAAAGCTGCAACCGGCGACTGCGCGACATCTTGAGCCGGCGGAAGGCCGTTCTATTGCCGGGGGCGGCCAATGCGCTGGCCGCGCGCGTGATCGAAGATATCGGATTCCAGGCGATCTACGTCACCGGCGCCGGCGTCACCAATACATTCCTCGGCGTGCCGGATATCGGACTGATCACGCTGACCGAACTCGCCAGCCACGTCAGCGCCATGCGCGATGTGGTCGCGCTGCCGCTGATCGTCGATGCCGACACCGGTTTCGGCAATCCGATCAATGTGACGCGCACCATCCAGGTGCTCGAGCGCAGCGGCGCCAATGCCATTCAACTCGAGGACCAGGATTTTCCGAAGAAGTGCGGACATTTTTTCGGCAAGAGCGTGATCGCCCGCGCCGAGATGGTGCAGAAAATCCACGCCGCAGTCGACGCAAGAGTTGATGCGGACCTCGTCATCGTCGCACGCACCGACGCCATTGCTACCAACGGCTTCGAGGACGCCATGGAGCGCGCGGCGGCCTATATCGAAGCTGGCGCCGACATGACCTTCGTCGAGGCGCCGCGCACGCGCGAGCAGATTGCCGAAATCCCCAAGCGGCTTGCCGTTCCGCAATTCATCAACATCGTGGCCGGCGGGCTGACGCCGATGATTCCGCTCGATGAGCTGGAGAAAATGGGCTTCGCGATGGTGCTCTACGCCAACGCGGCGTTGCAGGCCTCGATCGCCGGCATGCAGAAGGTGCTCGGCCATCTTAAAGAGCGCGGCTCGCTCGACGGCGTGTCCGATCAGCTTGCCGGCTTCGAGGAGCGCCAGCGGCTGGTGTCCAAGCCGCGTTTCGACGATCTCGAGAAGAAATATTCGTAACCTGATTAGGGCCTCCGGAAATTACTCATGTCAGCTGCAAGCCATAATCCGCACACACGCGCGATCGCCGAATTCATTTCTCACATCACATACGAAGACATTCCCGCTGACGTCATCGCGCGCATCAAGCTGTTGATTTTGGATTCGCTCGGCTGCGCGCTCTATGGCAGCGATCTCGAATGGAGCCGGATTTTGCGGGCGACGCTCGGCAAGCTCGACGCCACCAAAGCCTGCCGCGTGTGGGGCACGTCGGAGCGTTTGTCGGCGCCGCATGCCGCGCTGGTTAACGGCACGCTCATCCAGAGCTTCGAACTCGACGACGTGCATCGCCAGGGCGTGCTGCATGTCGGCGCGGTCACCTTGCCGCCGCTGCTGGCGGTCACTGAGCTGCGTCCCGGCATGAGCGGCCGCGATTTCCTGCGCGCTGCCGTCGCCGGCTACGAGATCGGCCCGCGCGTCGGCAAATGCATGGGCCCGCAACATATCGGGCAGGGCTGGCATTCGGGCGCGACCGTTGGGGTGTTTTCCGCTGCGGCGGGCGCGGCCGCAGCCTTGCGGCTATCCGCGGACCAGGCGGTGCATGCGCTCGGCATTGCCGGCACGCAATCGGCCGGGCTGATGGCCGCGCAATACGGCGCGATGGTCAAGCGCATGCATGCCGGGCGCGCGGCGCAGAGCGGCCTTTACGGCGCGCTGCTGGCGGAAGCCGGGTTCACCGGGATCGTCGATGTTTTCGAGTCGCCTTATGGCGGTTTTTGCACGACCTTCTCGCGCTCGAGCGACCGGTTCAATCTCGACGAACTGTCCTGGGAGCTTGGCCGGCAGTGGGAGACGATGCTCATTTCGCTGAAATTTTATTCCTGCGTCGGCAGCAATCACACCACGCTCGATGCGATCCGAAGCCTGCAAGAGAAGACGCCGTTCGGCGCCGACGATATCGCGTCGATCGTGGTGCATGGATCGCAGGTGACGGTCGAACACGTCGGCTGGCTTTATACGCCGCAGGGCCTCACCTCGGCGCAATTGAATCTGCCGTTCTGCGTCGCCACTTTGCTGCTCGAAGGCGACGTGTTCGTCGATCAGTTCACCGACGCGGTCGTTGCCGACCGGCGGCGCATCGACCTGTCGAAAAAGGTCAGCGTGCTGGAGGACCCGACAATCACCGCGCGCGGTTCGAACTACCGGCACATGGTGCGTGTCGAGGTGAAGCTCAAAAACGGCGTCAAGCTCGAGCAAACCGTCGAGGCGCCGCGCGGCAGCGAAACGAGCTTCGCTTCCGAAGCCGATATCGTGCAGAAGTTCAAGAAGCTCGCCACACACACTGTCAGCGATGCCAAGGCCGACGCGGTGGTCAATCTCGTGCTCGGCGCCGAGAAGCTCGCGCGCGCCGACGAGATCGCCGCGGCGCTGGCAAAGGGTTGAGCCGTTACTTCTCTTTACCCACCTTCATATTCGCCGCGAGGTCGCTGAGACGCTTGCGTTCGGTGGTGGTGAATTTGACGAAATCCGCGACCGAACCGCCGGCCGGCTCGATACCGGTCGGGATCAGTTTATTGCGCACCTCTTCGCTGTTGAGCGCCGCCTGCAGCGCGGCATTCATGCGTTCAATGACCGGCTCCGGCGTGCCGCGCGGCGCATAGAGACCCGCCCAGTGGCCGATTTGCACGCTCGGAAAGCCTTGCTCCGCCGTGGTCGTGATCGACGGATAGGCGCTGATGCGCTTTTCGTAGGTGGTCGCGATCGCCTTCAGCAACCCGGCCTTGATCTTGGGGATGACGACGATGCTCGCTTCCGACGTCGCCGAAACGTTGTTCGACAAGACGCCGTTCACGCCGTCGCCGCCGCTTTTGTAAGGGACGATGACGAGCGAGATGCCGGTCGCCTCCTTGAGCATCTGGCCGACGAATTCCGGCGTGCTGCCGTTGCCGGCCGTGGCCCAGGTGACACCTTTGCCGCCCTGCGCTTTGGCCCAGGCGATGAATTCCTTCATGTTGCTCGCCGGCACGCTCGGATTGACGATGATGGTCGAGGGCGCGACCGCGATCATGCCGACCGGCACCAGGTCCTCGTCTTTATACGGCAGATCCTTCAACAGCAGGCTGTTGGTGATGGTGCTCGCCGCGCCGACCAGGAACGTGTAGCCGTCGGGCGCGGAGTGAGCGACGTAGGCCGTGCCGATCACCGCACCGGCGCCCGGCCGGTTTTCGACGATCACCGTCTGCTTCAGTTGCTTGCCGACGCCCTCGGCCGCAAATCGAGCGATCAGGTCATTGGCGCCGCCCGGTCCGAAGCCGACGATGAAGCGGATGGGATGATCCGGCCACTCCGCGCGCGCCGCCGGCGCGGCGAGCGCGCAAATAAGAATGCAAGCGGCGAATATGATGGACTTTTTTACCATTGATTCCTCCCTCGACCCGGCAAGCTTTGCTCAGAGTTTACCCTCGAACAAATCGAAAGTCGCCTCGGGGTCAAAGTGCTGCCACGCGCGCCGGGCATTCTAATGTGGCTTGTACTCCTCGCGTTTGGTATTTGCGATCTTGACCAATACCTCGGCCGCCTTGCGGTCCTCCTTGAGGAACGCAACGAAGCCGGCCGGCGAGGTCGGCGCCGGCACCACCGCCTGCTGGTCGAGAAAAGCCATGAATTTCGGGTCGCTGAACACCTTGACGAAGTCGGCATTGACCTTGTTGACGATCGCCGTCGGCGTGCCTTTCGGCGCCGCCAGCCCCCACCAGCCTTGGCCGGGGAAACCGCCAAGGCCGGCCTCGGCGAGCGTCGGCACGTCCGGCAGCAGCGACGAGCGTTTTTCGGCCGACACCGCGATCGCCTTGACCTTGCCGGCTTTGACCAGTCCGAGGAAATTGCCGATGCCGAAGCGGGTCAATTGCACCTGATTGCCGGCGAGCGCCTGCGCCGCTGGGCCGCCGCCTTTATAAGGCACGCCGACGATCTTGCTGCCCCACTGGTTGTTCATCCAGCGCAGAAACAGATCCGGGTACGAGCCCTCGCCGAGCGTGGCGTAATTGAGCTGGTCGGATTTGGTCAGCGCCATCGCCTTGAGCTCGGCGACCGAATTGACGCCGAGTTCGGTGGAGACGAACAACCCTTCATTGAGAAAGAACAGCCGGGCGACCGGCACCAGGTCGCGGTCGGGATCGTAGGGCAGGTGATCGAACAGCAGCGGATTGAACGACATCGTGCTGTGGTAGATGACGCACAGCGTGTAGCCGTCAGGCGCGGCCTGCGCGCAGGCTTGCGCCGCGACGATGCCGCTGGCGCCGCCGCGGTTCTCGATGATGAGCGGCTGGCCGCCTAGTAGCGGCGTGAGCTCGACCGCGCCGTTTCGCATGATGACGTCGGTCACGCTACCGGCGGCGATCGAGACGATCAGACGGATCGGCCGGTCCGGATAGGTTTCAGCCCGCGCCGACGCCCCACAGCCCGCGAGCAACAGGCCGAAGACGATGCGTGCGATCTTTCCCATGACGTTTCCCTTCGCTGTGGCGCTCATAGTTTTCCCGCGAATGCGGCGGTCGCGAAATCATCGATCATGTTGAGGCTCTGCCGCGCGGCGCCGGCATCGTAACACGCGATCCCCGGCACGTCGGATTCGATCTCGCAGAACGAATGCAGCAGGCCGCCGAAGACCAGCATCTGCCATTTCGCGCCGGAAGCTTCCATTTCGACTTCGAAAATATCGCGGTCCTTCTTCGGCACCACCGGATCTTGCGAACCGTGCAGGACGCAGACCGCGGCTTTGATGTCGCCGGGCTTAGCCGGCAACGGCGTGAGCAGGTCGCCATGTAGGCAGATCACTGCCTGGATGTCGGCGCCGGTGCGCGCGAGCTCCAGCACATTGCCGCCGCCGAAGCAGAAGCCGACCGCTGCCTGCCGTTTGAGATCGCCGATCTTGCGCTTGTCGCTTTCGGCGCGCAGCGCATTGAGCGCGCCGGCGATGCGGGCCCGGCGCTCCGGCGCGTCGGCGCGTAGCCCGTTGGCCAATTCTGCGGATTCCGGCGGGCCGGCTGATATCTTGCCGCCGCCGTACATGTCGGCGACGAAAGCCACATATTTGCCGCCCGCTATTGTCGCGGCGCGCTTGATGGCGTCGTCGGTGACGCCAAGCCAGTTCGGCGCCATCAGCAGCAGCGGCCGGCGTCCGCTGACACTCTCGTCATAAACCAGCGCGCCGTTGCACGCGGCCTTGCCCGCTTGATATCCGATCCGCTCGACCGCCACCGTTTCCCCCGTGTTTTCTATTCGAGGACTATTTCCCCGATCAGTCCGGCATCGTATTGCGTGAAGTAAAGACGGCCGTTCGACAGCGCCGCGATGCAGCGCGCGCCGCTCGCCGGCTTCGGGATGTCGTATTCCCCGATCAGCGTGCCGTCCGGCGCCATATGGCCGATCTTGTTGGCGAAGTTCTCGGTGCACCAGAGATTGCCGTCGGGCCCCACCGTGACGCCGCGCAAAGACGCGTTCGGTGTCGGGAACTTGAATTCGCCGAACACGCCGTCGCGGCCGAGGCGGCCGAGCGCGTTGGCGCCGGTCTCGACGAACCAAATGCTGCCGTCGGGATGGGTGACCATGGCGCGCGGCTGCGGGTCGGTGCCGGGAATTGGAAATTCGCTGACCGCGCCGTCGACGGTAATGCGGCCGATTTGGTTGCCGGCGGCCTCGCTGAACCAGAGCGCGCCGTCGCGCACCACGATCGACAGCGGCTTGCTGCCGGGCGAGATGCCGGTTTTGAATTCCGTGATCTGCCCGGCCGGCGTGATGCGGCCGATTTGGCCGGCCTCGGTCTCCGAGAACCAGACATTGCCGTCCGGGCCGAGCGCGATGCCGTCGGGGCCGGCGTTTTCGGTCGGCAGCGGAAACTCAGCCAATGCGCCGCTCGGCGCGATGCGGCCGATCTTGTTGGCCTTCTTCTGCGCGAACCACAGATTTCCGTCGCCGCCGAGTGTTATGCCGATCGGCGTCGCACCGGGAGTGGGTAATGCAAATTCGGTGAAGGCGCCGCTGCGCGGGTCGAAGCGGCCGATCTTCGCCGCGCCGCTCTCGCAGAACCACAGATTGCTGTCCGGCCCCTCGACGCAGATATAGGGCGCGCTATTGGCGCTTGGAATCCGATGTTCGCGAATGAGCACTGAACGTGCCGCGCGCCGATGCGAGGTCGCCTCTCCTGCATTCGCTGACATATTGGCCCCGTACCGCGATCCAGTACATTCGCATCGCGTCGGGAATGCTATCGCCGCGTTGCAGCAATAGGCAAGCGGTCAGCTCTTGCCCGGCATCTTGACGCTGCGCCCGGCGCCGTCCGGTCGCGGCAGCGCGGCGTGCGCCGCCTTCATGCGCGCGAGCAGGCGCAGAACGCTGTCGTGAAACGGCGCGACCTTCTTGCTCGTCATGTCGACGCTCAAGGTCATGTTTTCCGAGGTCGCCGACACCCAATTTTCGGTCGCGTGCCTGAGCTCTTCGAACAGGTGGATGCGTTTGGCGTCGTAGTCGAGGAGCTGCACGGCAACGCGCACTGGGTCTTCCAGCTTCAACTCGCGCAGATAACGCACATGCGCTTCGACCACCATGGTCGAATGCTTATGCCGTTCGAGGTAGGCCGGCCCGAGGCCGATGAGTTCGTAGACCTCGTCCACGGCGCGGTCGAACAGCACATTGTAATAGGCCACGTTCAGATGGCCGTTATAGTCGATCCATGGCGGCTCGATCCGCATGACCGTCGAGACGAACGGCGCGGCGAAAACCGGTTCGGGGATCATGCGCTGATCGGATAGACCGCCTTTTCGCCGCTGAGCACGCGCGCGACATCGGCCGCGCACTTGGTCTGCAATTCCTCAAGCGCCTCGATCGAATAGAACCCGGTGTGCGGCGTGAGGATGACATTGTCGCGGCCGAGCAAAGGAGAATCCTTGGCCAGCGGTTCGGCCGTCACCACGTCGAGCCCGGCGCCGCCGACCTGACCGGCATCGAGCGCGGCGATCAGCGCCGGCTCGTCGATCAGCGGACCGCGGCCGGTGTTCACGACATAGGCGCCTTTCTTCATCTTGGCGAAGGCGGCCGCATTCAACATGCCGCGCGTCGCCGGCAACAGCGGCGCGTGCATCGAGACGTAATCGGCAGTCTTGAGCAGCGTATCGAGATCGACACCCTCGACGTTCGCCGCCTTGAACGCTTCCGGTTTGACGAAGGGGTCGTAAGCGACGACCTTCATGCCGAAGGCCTGCGCTTTCGGCGCCACCAGGCGCGGGATATGGCCGAAGCCGACCAGACCGAGCACCGTTCCTTCCAGGCGCCGGATCGGCACCACCGCCGGCATTTCCCAGCGGCCGCTCTGCACCAGTTTGTTGGAGAGCGGGATCTTGCGGATCAGCGCCAGCAGCAGCGCCATGGTGTGGTCGGAGACTTCGCGGATGCAGTAGTCCGGTACGTAATTGACGGCGATGCCTTTCTCCTTGGCGGTGGGCAGGTCAATATTGTCGACGCCCAAACCGAAGCGGCCGATCGCCTTGCATTTGGTGAGCTGGCTGAGGATGTCGCGCGTGAGCTTGGCATAAGTGACCAGGATGGCGTCGGCATCCTTGGCTACCGCCAGGATGTCGTCGGCGGTGACGCTTTTCGACATGCGATACGTCGGATTGAGCCGTGCCAAGGCCGCTTTCGCGAGATCGAGGGACGGAAACACGCTGTCGGTGACAGCAATCACTGGGCCGGCCATGGGAGACTCCGAGTTCGGGAAGGCGGGACGGGGCGGAACTTACGCCAGCGGATTTTTTCAGTCTATTGCCGGCCAGGACCAGCAAATTGATTAGCATCAATGACTTGGGCCGCATTAACCAAAAATTAACGATGCTCGCCCCCGCAGGCTTTCCTTGGCTATTCTGAAGAGAAGAAAAGCCATGGGAGGCGAGGCGATGCTCGGCAGGTTGGCGCGAGGAGCGTATGTGCTCATTGTCGCGGGGATGGTGGTGGCCTGGGCCATGTCGGCGAGCAAAAGCAGCCCGGCCGAGCCGACGAACGGCCGCGCGGTCGTAACCTGGTGGTGCTGATCCGCTGCTGCGGACGATCATGACGATCCCAATACAGCTGGAGTTATTCGAGCCCGGCCCGACGGAACGCCTCGAGATAATGCTCGCGCTCGGCTTCGTGCCGCATCGGCAAATTCTCCGCGATCCAAGCGAGCGAGATGTTCGGCTGGACGCGGCGCAATTCCTGTAGCGCCTGTCTTGCCAGGTCCATCTGCCCGGCCATGGCGGCGGCGGCGGTGAACACCCGGTGAGCGCCCACGAACTCCACACGTTGGTGGATGCCTTCGTGCGCCAGCTTGATGGCGTCCTCGTAATTGTGGCCGACGAATTGCGCATAGGCAGCGATGCCGTAATAGACCGACGAAAACGTATCGCGCGGGCTCAGGCGGATGGCGCGGCGCACGGCCTCGTCGGCTTCCTGCCAGCGGGCATTGTAGGAGAGCGCCAGGCTGTAATAGCCCTGCGCCAGCGCGAAGTTCGGATTGAGCCGCAGCGCCCACTCGAATTCGGCGAGCGAGGCGTCGAAACGGCGCGCAATCAAATGGACGTAGCCGAGCGCGACGTGCGCCCAGGGGTCTTCGTTGTCGGATCGGATCGCGGCGCGCGCCGATCGCTCGGCGATTTCCGCCGCCGACGCCATATCCTCCCAGCC
>DAIMKK010000001.1:37055-43559 GCA_036721745.1 Pseudolabrys sp.
GTGGGGAGAGCACGCCCATGTCCGGGAACTCGTCAGCCAGCATGACCGCCGAATAAATGACTGGTGGCGAGCAAACCGAGCGCCTGGCCGTAATTCGGGTCGACGGTGACGGCCTTTTGCAGAAGATCCTGCGCGATCTTGTTGTCGGCGGCGGTCACGCGCCAGAAATGTGACAGCGCGCGCATCAGCAAATCCCACGCATCCATACTATCCGGCGGCTTGCGTTGGGCGCGGAAGTTCTCGGCGGCGTAGAGCTTCGGTTCGATGGCCACGACAATGGCTTCGGTGATCTCGTCCTGCACGGCGAACACGTCGGCCAGACTGCGGTCGTAGCGCTCGGCCCAGATATGGCTGCCGGTGGCGACGTCGTTGAGCTGCGCCGTGATGCGGACCCGATCGCCGGCTTTGCGCACGCTGCCTTCGACCACATAGCCGACGCCGAGTTCGTCGGCGATCCTCTTCAAATGCACCGATTTGCCCTTGTAGATGAAAGATGAGTTGCGCGCGATCACCAGGAACCAGCGCAACTTGGACAGCGCGGTGATGATGTCCTCGCTGATTCCATCGGAGAAATATTCCTGCTCGGAATCGTCGCTCATATTGGTGAAGGGCAGCACGGCAATGGCCGGCCGGTCGGGCAAAGGAAATAGCGGCCGCGCAGGGTCGGCTGGCGCCGCGGGCTGGTCGCGCAAGGCGCCGACGAACCGGATGCCCTTGCGCGCGACGGTGCGGATCAGGCTCTGCTGCTCGCCGCTGTCGCCGATCGCCTTGCGCGCGGCGTTAATGCGGCTGGTCAAGGTCGACTCCGACACGATGCGACCCTGCCAGACCGAGGCGATAAGATCGTCCTTGCTGACGACCCGGTCGCGATTCTCGATCAGATAGACCAAGAGGTCGAATACCTGCGGCTCGAGCGCAATCAGCTCAGTTCCGCGTTTGAGCTCGCGCCGGTCCGTGTCGAGTGCGTAAGCTTCGAAGAAATATAGCAAATTTCCACTCCCGCTCGCCCCGCAGCGATTGGGCCCGGCGCCGTCTGAAGCAATAATCAAGACGATCTGACGGCTAAATCAAGCGCCCGTCAAAGTCTTTCGCGCGCCCGTTGCGCATCGTGCAGCCATACGACGCACCCGCAAACGGAGCACGCCATGACCCAGACCCAACACATCCGCCGCCGGACTAATGGCACCATCGATATCGATCATTACCGCAATCGGGCCCTGATGGAGCGTAAGGCCGCGATGACGGGCTCGATGAGCGGCGCGATATCCTTCAGCTCGCTCCGGATCCTGGCCGGGCTCTTCATGGGTGCCGCGACGGCGATGGTTCCGCCGGCGATGCACGACACCGCCTCCAACGGTGCCGGTAGGACGGTCACCGCCGCGCTCGTGACCCGCTGACGTTCCGAACATCGACGCGCGGCGCGCGGCAAGTCGCGCCACCTCGAAAGCTCAACCGCAACCGCCGGCGGTTTTCGTCCGGCCCAGACGCAAGGAGACCACCATGGGACGCCTCTTGGGATTTCTATACGGTGTCATTGCCTATCTCGTGTTCTTCGCGACCTTCCTCTTTGCCATCGGCTTCGTCGCCGATATCGGCGTGCCGAAAACCATCGATAGCGGGCCGGCAACGCCGCTGACCGCGGCGCTGGTCATCAACATCCTGCTGATGTCGGTGTTCGCCCTCCAGCACAGCGTGATGGCGCGCCCCGCCTTCAAGCGCTGGTGGACGAAATTCATCCCGCGCGCCATCGAGCGCAGCACTTACGTACTGGCGGCCAGCCTAGCGCTCGCCTTGCTGCTCTGGCAGTGGCGGCCGATTCCCGCCGTGGTCTGGCAGGTGAGCAATCCGTCTGCTGCGATAACGCTCATGGTGTTGGAAGCGGTCGGCTGGCTAATCGTGCTGCTCTCAACCTTCCTGATCAACCATTTCGAGCTGTTCGGTTTGCATCAGGTCGCCAATAACCTGGTCGGCAAGCCGATGCCAGCACCGCGTTTCCGCACGCCGCTATTCTACAAACTAGTGCGCCATCCGATCTATCTCGGCTTCATCATCGCCTTCTGGGCTGCGCCGACCATGACCGGCGGGCACTTGTTGTTCGCCGCGGTGACCACAGCCTACATCTTCGTCGGCATCGCGCTCGAGGAGCGCGACCTGATCACTGTATTCGGCGACCAATATCGCAATTACCGCCGGCAGGTGAGCATGATCGTCCCGCTTCCGGCCAAGCCGTCGCAGGACACGGCCGACGCGCGGCAATCGACCTGAAGGTTTCACCCCTGCAGCGTCCTCTGCTAACGTCCGTTCAAAGGACTTAGCAGAGGACTTGTTTTATGGCCGTTGCCCAATTCGCCGGTCCGCAGCATTCCCGCAACCCGGTGGCGATCGAAAAAGCAGTACGAGAACTGACCGCGGCCTTCGGCAACCGCGTCGTCACCTCGCCATCGGTGCGCGAGCAGCACGGCAACACGCTGACCTGGGTGCCCAACCAGCCGCCGGATGCGGTGGTCTATCCGCAGAACACCGACGACGTGCAGGCCATCGTGCGCATTTGCGCGGCGAACGGCGTACCGGTCATCCCGTTCGGCGTCGGCACCTCGCTCGAGGGCCACATCAACGCGCCGCTCGGCGGCGTCTCGATCGACGTCCGCGACATGAACAAGGTGCTCAGCGTGCACGCGGAGGATCTCGATTGCGTGGTCGAGCCCGGCATCACCCGCAAGGCGCTCAACGAAAATCTGCGCGACCAGGGGCTCTTCTTTCCGATCGATCCCGGCGCCGACGCCTCGCTCGGCGGCATGGCGGCGACGCGCTGCTCGGGCACCAATGCGGTGCGCTACGGCACCATGAAGGACAACGTGCTGGCGATGAAGGTGGTGATGGCCGATGGCGAGTTGATGACCACTTCGCGCCGCGCCAAGAAGTCGTCGGCCGGCTACGATCTCACGCGGCTGATGGTCGGCTCGGAAGGAACGCTGGGCGTCATCACCGAGCTCACGCTCAAACTGTCGGGCATTCCCGAAGCCATCGCCTCCGGGGTATGCCCGTTTCCCTCGGTCGATGCCGCCTGCCAGGCGACCATTCTCACGATCCAGTCCGGCATCCCGGTCGCGCGCATCGAATTGCTCGACGCGCTGCAGATCAAGGCGGTCAACGGCTACTCGAAATTGTCGCTGCCGGAAGTGCCGACTTTGTTCGTGGAATTCCACGGCAGCGACGCCGGCGTCGCCGAGCAGTCGCAGCGCTTCGGCGATATCGTCGCGGACCTCGGCGGCGGGCCGTTCGACTGGGCGACCAAGCCGGAAGACCGCAGCCGGCTCTGGCAGGCGCGCCATGACGGCTATTGGGCCGCGCGCAATCTGCGGCCGGGGGCGCAGGCCTTCGCCACCGACGTCTGCGTGCCGATCTCGCGACTGGCCGAATGCGTCACCGCCAGCCAGCGCGCGATCGCCGAGCTCAATCTGGTGGCGCCGATTCTCGGCCATGTCGGCGACGGCAATTTCCATTTGTCGTTGCTGGTCGACATGGACGACGCCGACGAGGTCAAACGCGCCGGAATCCTAATGGAGCGGGTGGTCGAGCTGGCCTTGGCCATGGACGGCACCTGTACCGGCGAACACGGCGTTGGGCAGGGCAAGATGAAATATCTCTTGGCCGAACACGGCGCGCCGGCGCTCGCCGTCATGGCCGCGATCAAGCGCGCGCTCGACCCGCAAAACATCATGAATCCGGGCAAGATCGTCGCGTTCACCTGAGCCGTTCGCCCGCGGCCCATGCGTCATTGGCGACACAGAATTGCCGCCAAGATCCGGCTAAAGTGGCGTAACATTTCAACATCGAAAATGTGAACGCCGGGCAGGTGCTGCCCGGTGCTGGAGTTGGCGTTGCAGACCACTTTGCTCGGACTGGCGATTGCGGTCATTCTGGCGCTGCTAGCGGCGCTGGTCGGCCCATTGCTGATCGACTGGGGTGGCTATCGCTCGCTGTTCGAGGCGGAGGCGAGCCGCCTGATCGGCGTCGATGTGCGCGTCACCGGGCCGATCGAGGCGCGGCTGCTGCCGACACCGTCGCTCACGCTGCACGACATCGAGATCGGCGGCGGCGACAACAAAGTCCGCGCGCGCGCGCTCGGTTTCGAATTCGCGCTTGGCCCGCTGATGCGCGGCGAATGGCGGGCGGCCGAGATGCGTCTGGTCGGACCGCAACTGAGCCTCGGGCTCGACCCGTCCGGCCATTTGCTGGCGCCTAGCCTCGCGATCAATTTCAGCCCGGATAACTTGTCGATCGACCGGCTGAACGTCGAGGACGGCAAGCTGACGCTTACCGATGCGGCGAATGGCGGCAGTGCGACGCTGAGCGGACTCTGGTTCAACGGCGAGGCGCGCTCGCTGCTCGGCCCGTTCAACGGCGAGGGCGCCGCTACCGTCGGGGCTGAGCTTTATCCGTTCCGAATCGCGGCCGGCCGTTATTCCGACGAAGGTACGTTCAAGCTCCATGTCAATGTCGATCCGGTCAATCATCCGCTCAGCATCGAAGCCGACGGCATGCTGGCGCTCGCCGGCGGTGCGCCGAAATTCGACGGCACCTTGAGCCTAACGCGGCCGGTCGGCATTGCCTCGCGCGGCGGCGCGCAAAAGATCGAAACTTTAAGCCAGCCCTGGCGCCTGAGCGGCAAGATCAGGGCCAACGCGGCCTCGGCGCTGATGGAGCAGTTCGAATTCCAATACGGCTCGGAAGAGCAGGGGCCCAAGCTCACCGGTGTCGCCGATTTCAAATTCGGCAAGCGGCCGCGCTTCGACGGCGTGCTGTCGGGCCGTCAGATCGATCTCGACCGCGCGCTCGCCGGCGATGACGGCACGCGGACGCCGCCGGTCGGAGCCATCCGCAAAATCGCGGAATTGGCCGGCAGCGCCTTCCGGGCCGCCATTCCGATCCAGATCGGCGTCGGCATCGACCAGGTCACGCTCGGCGGCAATAGCGTCGCCAATGTGCGCGGCGACATCAGCACCGACGCCACCGGATGGAATCTGGATCGCTTCGAGTTTCGCGCGCCCGGCTTCACGCAGGTAAAGTTGAGCGGGCATCTCGCGGTCGGCGGTGACGGCGTGCGCTTCACCGGGCCGGCCGAGATCGAAGCCGGCAATCCGAAGCTGTTGGCGGCCTGGCTGGAAGGGCGCAACGACGTGGCGCAGGTAGAGGCGCGGCCTTTGACGCTGCGCGGCGACGTCACGCTCGGCAGCGACAAGATCGCCGTTGAACGTCTGCAAGCCGCGTTCGACCGCAAGACCGTCACCGGCCGCCTTGCTTATACGTTTGCGTCCGGCAACCGGGCGGCCCAGCTCGACGCCGCACTCAATGCGCCCGAGCTCGATATCGACGCCGCGCTCGGCTTCGGCAACGCGCTGATCGCCGGCTCCAAGATCGAGCGGCCGCACGACATGACGATCGCCGCCGATATCGGCCGCGCCACCATCGCCGGTTTCATCGCGCGTGATGCGAGTGCGCGTTTGAAAGTGGACGCCAGCGGCGTCGAGATCGACCGCCTGTCGGTCGCCGATCTCGGCGGCGCCGCCTTTTCGGCGAGCGGCCGCATCGTGACTACGCCGTCGCCGCAAGGCAGCATGCGGGTGGATCTCGATGCGCCGGACATGACGCCGGTGATGGCGCTGCTGGCCAAGCTTGCGCCGAAAACCGCGCAGGCGCTTCAAAGCCGTGTGGCGCTCATGGCGCCGGCCAGATTGCGCGCACAATTCACCCTCGCCGGCGCGGCGCCGGTCGCCAAGCTCGCCATTGACGGCAGCCTTGGCAAAGTGCGCGTCGCGTTCAGCGGCGAGGCCAAGGCCGACGCCATCGCGCTCAGTGCCGGCGATCTTAAGCTCGACGGCAAATTGGAGACCGCCGACGGCAGACTGCTGACGGCCATGCTGGGGCTCGACCGCATGCTGGCGGTGGACGCCGGCCCAGGTTTGCTGACGCTCAAGACCAGCGGGCCGGCGCGCGGCGAATGGCGGATCGACGGCAAGCTGACCGCCGGTGGCCTCGACGCCAGCGCCAGCGGCAGCGCGCGCCCGTTCGCGGACAACCCAACGGCGACTTTGCGTACCACGATCGCGCGCGCCGATGCGGCGCCGTTGCGCGGCGGCGCACGCACCGCGCTGCCGGTTACATTCGCGGGCAATGTTGCGCTGACGGCCAAGGATCTGACGCTGAGCGATATCGACGCCACTATTGCGGGTGCCTCGCTGCGGGGGAAACTCGCGCTGACGCTGGCGGCGCCGCATCGCCTGCAGGGAGAAATTGACGCCGACGGCTTCGATGTGGCGAGCCTGATCGGGGCGGCGATCGGCATGCCGGCGCCGCCCGCCAATGATAGCAATACGATCTGGGTCTGGCCGAGCGAGCCGTTTGCCGGCGGCGCGTTCGGCGACTATGACGGCCAGATCGCGCTCAAGGCGCGCCGTGTCGACGTGTTGCCGCGGCTGACGGCGCGCGAGTTCCGTGCCAGCT
>DAIMKK010000002.1:0-12926 GCA_036721745.1 Pseudolabrys sp.
CCTTCCGGCACGCGGGTCGAGGTGTTGTGCGGGCAGCCCGAGCAGAAATACGGAATGCGCAGGGCAACATCGGCGGTTTCGTTGAGCGCGCGCTGCGCTGCTTTCAACCGCGCCACATTGGCGGCCAGTTCGTCATTGGCGCCGGTGCGCAGTAGCCGCTCGCCGATGCAGATCGCGACGTCATTGGGATCGAGGGCGCCCTTGACCGGGAACAGCCAGTTGCCCTGCTCGTCCTTCTTGCCGATGCAGACCGGCTGATTGGCGGTGCCGTAGAGTTCCTCGCGCACCTGCACTTCGATCAGCGAACGCTTTTCCTCGACCACGATAATGAGATCGAGCCCCTGTGCGAACTCGGACAGCTCCTGCCGGCCGATCGGCCAGACGCAGGCGATCTTGAACAGGCGGATGCCGAGATCGTTGCACTTGACCTCATCCAGCCCAAGTTCGTCGAGCGCCTGGCGCACGTCGAGATAGGCTTTGCCGGTGGTGATGATGCCGATCTTCGCGTTGCGCCCGCCCGAGGTGATGATCTTGTTGAGTCTGTTGGCGCGCACGAAGGCGAGCATGGCGTCGCGCTTGAAGTCGTGCAGGCGCGCTTCCTGGCCGAGGATGGTGTCGACCAGACGAATATTCAGCCCGCCCTCCGGCATGCGAAAATCGGTCGGCGTGACGAGCTTGATGCGCTCAAGGCTGCCGTCGACGACGCCGGTCGATTCCACCGTCTCGTGCATGCATTTGAGCGCGGTCCAGGTGCCGGTGAAGCGCGACATCGCCCAGCCGTAGAGCGCGTAGTCGATGATCTCCTGCACGCCGCCCGGGTTGAGGATCGGCATCATCACGTCGACGAAATGGAATTCCGACTGATGCGCGGTGGTGGAGGATTCCGCGGTGTGGTCGTCGCCCATCAGCGCCAGCACGCCGCCATTCTTGGCGGTGCCGGAGAGATTGGCGTGGCGGAACACGTCGCCGGAGCGATCGACGCCCGGGCCCTTGCCGTACCACATGCCGAACACGCCATCGAACTTGCCCTCGCCGCGCAATTCGGCCTGCTGGGTGCCCCAGAGCGCGGTGGCGGCGAGTTCCTCGTTGATGCCGGGCTGGAACTTGATGTCGGCTGCGGCGAGCTGGCGGCCGGCGCGCATGAACTGCTGGTCGAGCCCGCCGAGTGGCGAACCGCGATAGCCGGTGAGATAACCGCCGGTGTTGAGGCCGGCACGGCGGTCGCGCTCCTTTTGCATGAGACAGGCGCGGATCAGCGCCTGATAACCGGTGACCAGGACGCGGTCCTGCGCCAGATCGTATTTGTCGTCGAGGCTGACAGGGCGAAGCGTCATCGGTGACCTTGGACAAATACCGACAGGCCGGCGGAAGGGTCGTCCCGGGCCACACTCATATAGGCTCACGGCACGGGACGCAAAGCCGCAAAAGACCAATAAAAGCTGACACCTCAAGGCCCTGCGGTCAATTTCATTGTGAGCGTGCTGGCGAGAAGGAAATTTCGGCCACACGGCGTTTCGCGCATTTTGGCGCACTGCAGCAGCAGATCAGCCCTCGCCTTGGCGCGGGTGGTCAAATTATGGGCGGCCTGTAAAAGGGTCCGCCAGCCGGGTCCATTGAATGTTGCAATCCCCCTTCTCCTCGATCGAGACAAAAGCCTCTTGGGTCGTCGCCGGCGCGGCGCTCTGCACCATGGGCATGTCGTTCGGCGCCGCCTGGATCACCGCGGTGGCGTTGAAAGACATCGCGGCCGAGGTTGGCGGCACGCGTTCGATTCCGGCGCTCGCCAGCGCGCTCGCCTGGCTCGGTGGCGGCATCGGCGGCATTGTGATGGGCCGCGTCGCCGACCGCATCGGCACGCGCTGGACCGTGCTCTTCGGCGCGCTGATGATCGGCGTTGGGCTTGCGTTGTCGACTCTCGGCCCGCCATGGCCGCTATGGATAGGGCACGGGCTGTTCATCGGCGTGATCGGGATCGGCGGCATCAATGCACCGATGTACATCTATGTCAGCCGCTGGTTCGACCGCCGGCGCGGCTCGGCGCTGGCGCTGATCTCAAGCGGCAGCTATCTCGCTGGCGCGCTATGGCCGCCGGTATTCGAGCGCGCCATTGCCGCCTTCGGCTGGCGCCAAACGATGCTGTGGTACGCAGCGGCCGAGATCATCGTCATCGTCCCGCTGGCGGCGATTTATTTCCGCCATCCGCCGGAAGTCATTCATCCGGCCGCGGCGTTGCACGGCGCGGAAGGCAAGACGCGCGTGCTCGGCTGGCCCTCCAATGCGGTGTTCGCACTGATGTGCACCGCCGCGGTGCTGTGCTGCATCCCGATGGCGATGCCGCAGGGTCATCTGGTGGCCTTTTGCAGCGACCTCGGCATCACGCGTTCAACCGGCGCCCTGATGCTGTCGGTGCTGCTCGGCACCGCGTTCCTCAGCCGGCAGATCTGGGGCGCGATTTCAGACCGCATTGGCGGGCTCGCCACCGTGCTGATCGGATCGGCCTGGCAGGCGGCGGCCATGATCTCGTTCATGCTCACGCAGGACGAAGTCGGGCTATTCACCGTTGCCGCCGCTTTCGGCGTCGGTTTTTCCGGCATCATCCCGGCTTACGTGCTGGCGCTGCGTGAATTGTTTCCGGCCGCGGAGGCCTATTGGCGGATTCCGACGCTGCTGCTGTTCAGCGGCTTCGGCATGGCCGCCGGCGGCTGGATCGCCGGCCTGCTCTACGACCATTTCGGCTATTACGCGCCCGCCTTCGCCTTCGGCATCGGCGCGAACATCCTCAACCTGATGGTGGTCGGACTCTTGGTGGGGCGGCAGCGCTATCGCGCTGCCTATGCCTAAAGCAGCTTAGCGTGGGCTAATCATCCGCACGCCGGCCAGGATGCCGATCGCAATCAGTGCCGGACCGAGCGCCATCCAGGTTCCCGCCGCCGCCAGCCCCGAGGTTGCAGCCCAGGCGATGGAGGAGAACGCTTCCGCGAAGGTCGCGATGCGCGAGGAGGTCTGCCGGCGGCGGAACTGGCCGCGCTTGGCTTGCGTCCGGAAGAAAATCTGAATGAGCGTGGCGGCCGCCGCCGCCGTCAAAATTCCCGCGCCTGCGACCCCGGCGGCGAACAGCGAATCGAAGGCCAGCATGGCCACGATTGGCGCGAACACCAGCGCGATCATGTCGATGACCGCTTCGATCTTCGCCCGCAGGACGCGGCCGGCGAGGAACGGGGCGCTGGCGACCAGATCCGGCGCATCCTCACCCGAGATCGACAGCCAAGCCAGACCGCCGGCGAGCTGGCCGGCCGCCATCACCACCACTGGGATCAACACGACATAGGAGGCGGCGCCGCTGCGGAAGGTGATCCACAACAGCATCGCGGGCGGCAGCAGATAGAGAATCTGCATCAGCGTCTGCGAGATCAACCAGGGATCGCGCACGAGCAGCGTCCATTCCTTCTGCCGCAGCACGTGACCGGCGGAGCGGCGGCGAAAGGCGAGCGACCAGCGGCGCTGGCGCACGACCGTGTTGGAGACGCCGGCCGCCGCCAAGGCATGATCGCCGAAGCGCCGCGAGAACAGCGCGATCGCTGCCGCAAGTACGGCAAAACTGGCCGCGACGACCGCGACCAGCGCGCGCGCGTCGCCGAGCACGGCGTGCGCCGGCCACCAGAAGGCGCTGCCGGTGTCGGGCGCATGCGCCAGCATCCAGTCAGATTGCAGCGCCGCGAAGCGCGAAATGCTGCCGGAGGAAAAGATCGCCGCGATCTGCAAGCCGATGACGAAGGCGGCGCCGATCACCGCCGCCACGATCTGCGCGATCAGCCGCGTGCGCTTGGCGCCCACAATGCGGAACAACGCGATGGTTAGCGCGAGCGCCGCCGCCGTCGCCACCGCGCCCATGCCGGCGACCACGCCGTAGGCGGCAAACCAGCGGCTGCCGCCGCGCATCGCCAGCACATTGATGAAAGGCGTCGCCAGCAGCACGGCGATGGTGACGGACGCCGCCGCGATGCGGCTCATACGCACCGCGAACACTTTGCGCGCCGACACCGGCGAGGTCAGGATTAGATCGAGATCGGAGCGCGCATAGAACGCGCGCGTCACCGACTCCATAGCCTGCGACAGCAGCAGCGACCACGACAGCACCAGCGTGCCGGTTATGCCGACCAGCGTCGCCGTGTCGGACTCGACATTGGCATCGGCATAGCCCGCCACGATCCAATAGGCGAACAGGTGCATGAAGGCGGCAAAGACGATCAGCGCTATCGCGACGGTGCGCGCGCGGTTGCGGTGACCCGCCGTCATCAGCGCGATCCAGTCGCGCCAGCCCAGGCGAAATTCGTGGCCGGCGAGCCACGTCAATGTATCGGGACGGCTCACTCGGCCGCGACCGGCTGCGCGGCCGGCTCGGCGACCAGCGTCAGGAAGGTATCTTCCAGGCTGGCGGCGGTTTTCCCGGTCTGCCTGTGCAATTCGTCGAGCGTGCCTTCGGCGATCAAACGCCCGCTGGCGATGACGCCGATGCGGTCGGCCATGCGTTCGGCGACTTCGAGAATATGCGTGGTCATGATGACGGTGCCGCCGGCGGCGACGCGCTCGCGCAGCACGTTCTTGACCAGGCGGGCGGAACCGGCGTCGAGGCCGGTGAGCGGCTCGTCGAGGATGATCAGTTTTGGATCGTGCACCAAGGCGCCGGCGAGCGCCACCTTCTGCCGCATGCCGCGGGAAAATCCCTCGCAGCGCTCATGCGCGTGCGGTTCGAGGCCGAGCCAGCCGATCAGTTCGCGTGCGCGCGCTTCCGCCGGCTTTGCCTCGATGCGCCATAGCCCGGCGACAAATTCAAGATATTCGAACGGCGTGAGCTTGTCGTAGATCATCGGCTCGTCCGACAGCCAGGCGGTGATCTGCTTGGCGGCGACCGGATGGCTGAGCGCGTCGATGCCGTCGATGACGATCGAGCCGGCGTCGGGCCGCAGCAGGCCGGTCACCATGCGCAAGGTGGTGGTCTTGCCGGCGCCGTTGGGACCGACCAGCACGTAGAATTCGCCGCCATAGACGGTGAGGTCGAGCGCGTCGACCGCGGGCCGCTCGAAGCGCTTGGCAAGCCCGCGCACCGCGAGCGCGATAGGGCGATTGTTTTGGCTTATGCCGGCAGCCGGGGAATGCATGGCCGCTGTCTACAAGAGAGTAGTTTCGGCGGCGTAAATCGCCAAACCGAAAGCCGGCGTGGACATTCGGTTTGGTTAAGCGCGCGGAAACCATGTTGCAGCCGCCGCCTCACGCGGCGTGCGCGGCCTCGCCCCAAGCGCCCAGCGTATGCCCTTTTTCAATCGCCACGTCGGTGCGCTTTTCCGTCCCGCCAGAGGCCGGCTCATAGGCCTTTGGAGCGACCGCCAGCAAACCGGCCTTGGCTTCGGGATCGTTGAGCACATCGGCGAACCGTTCCTCGTTGCGCCATACCCACTTGCCGCGGCTCAGCCGCGCATAAATCTGGCCTGTTTCATAGTCGGCGAAATTGATGATCGGGATCCAGCGCGCGCACCGCTTTAGAAAATCAACGTTATGCTCCGGCGCCAAGTTCTCACCGACATAAACTTCCTCGGGCTTCTGCGCCTGAATATTTATTTTTCTGAACCGCTCGATATCGAGCATGCTCTTGATGTCCAGGATGGTCATTTCTCCGTTCCAACCGAACGCCACCGTCCGGGGCGGCTTACCTTCCGCGACGCTATTATCGAGAAACTCGTAGTGGACCCGCTTTCCGGTGGTCAGCGCCCAGGTGAAAAATAATTCGGGCATGCCGGTATAGGCCTCCACATTATGCGCCAGCAGATCGTCAACGGCCTTGTACCGACCGACCTTCAGTCCACGCGTCCAAGCCCGCTCAACGGTCATTTCCGGCGGCGTAATCATAAAAAACATGTAGACCAGATCGCCAAATCGCGTCAGCAAGCGGCTGGAACCTTTGCCTTCCAGCTCCGGCACAAAACTATCGAAACGGAAGCGGTCGATCAGCAGATGCGACATCTCTCCCCTGGCTTCTCTAGCCGCCATACGGCGGTCGAGCTTCCTGTCGATGATCTCAAGCTCGTGCCCCGTGAGCGTGCCGGCATATTTATAGGCGGGACCCAGCGACCCATAGTCCAGAAGAAACTTTCGCCAAATGTCGGGGCTGATCAGCGCAAATTCTTCCCAAGGGAAATTTAGTTTTCCCGCCAGAATTTTCTGTAACGGCCGCATCGTGCTTTTGCCGGACGCCGACGCGCCCTTGACGTTCATAACGACCGGCTTCTCCTGCCGCGGCAAGGGCCGGTAACTTTCGCGCTCAGCCGCTTCTTGAACAAACGGTGCGATGGCGTCGCCAATGAATTCGCTGCCATAATCGTTACAGACCAATGTGACAGCGAGTTCCGTGAGCAACGCATTGTCGCCGAAAAGCCGACCGCGCTTGCGCATTACCGCCGTTGCGATCCTGTTCAACGCGTCGAAACAGGCTTCGTCCAAACGGTTTGTCGCCATTTCCGATTTTATCCGCCATTCGGAGACAATGCGCCGATCGCGCTCCACGGCAGTCTCGGCCGGCGCAACCAGTCGTTTAGTTGGCGTGTGAACGGCGAATAGCCGGCGCAACCAGCTTTCTCTTTTGGCTTCGACGGGCGGCTTCGGCGCGGCAAAGGCTTTGGCAAGCTCCCGCTCGATCTTGGCGGAGGCCTCCCTTTTCAGGTGCTCGAATACTTGCGCCAATTCCGCCCGATGGGGCGCAATATATCGATTGAGAATAGTGGTCGCGATGACACGAAAGTTTCGGCCCAAGTCTTCGTAGTCCCGGCCGTCCGGGACGGCGACGCTGGTCGTCACCTGGATGAGCAATTCGTGGACGATCAATCGATCGGCGCGAAACGCGACAAGCTCCTCCACGGGCAAACCGCAGTAGCCGCTCAGTTCATGCGCTTTGGCGACGCCGGTCGAAACGTTATCGCTGCGGAATATCGTCGCGAGCGGCAAATACTCTCGCGGCACCTCCGATTCCAAACCCGGGTTCCAGGCCCCAAACTCGGCGGGCCGCGGTTTAGTATCCATATCTGTCCCGGTGACCATTCCAATGCACCGTTCTAGTCGACGTCGGAAAATCGGGGCTAGGCCTTCGGCACCAGCTTGAATATTTCCTCGCCGTACATCTTGCGCGCGTCGTTGAGCAGCTGCTGCACGGCGGCGACGAAGGCGGTGTGTTCCTTGGGCGTAAGCTCGACAATCTCGCAGCCGGCCTCCTCGATGATCTTGCGCGATTGCTCGTGTTCCTCGACCGCGAGTTTGCGCTGGAAGGCCACCGCTTCGGTCACCGCAGCTTGCATTGCCGCTTTAAGATCGTCCGGCCAGGCGTCGAACGCGGCGCGGTGCAGGAAGATCGGGCGCGAGATGTAGAAGTGAGACGTGAGTGTGTGGAATTTGTGAAACTTATGCACGCCATAGGTGACGGTGTTGGCGAGTGGATTTTCCTGCGCGTCTAAAGTGCCAGCCTTGATCATGGCGATCGCTTCGGTCAGGTCCATGCGCATGGCGATGGCGCCGAGCAGTTCGAAGGTGCGCTTCTGGATCTCGCTCGGCAGCACGCGGATCTTCATGCCCTTGAGGTCTGCAGGCAGATGCACCGGGCGCAGCCGGTTGGAGATGTGGCGGAAGCCGTTCTCGAACCAGCCGAGGATGCGGTAGCCGATACGTTCCTCGGTCTTACGCGCCAGGAACGCGCCGAGCGCGCCGTCCATCGCTGCGCGCGCCTGCGCGTTGCTGGCGAACAGAAACGGCAGGTCAACGAAGCCCAGTTCCGGCACGCGGTCGGTCAGATAGCTCGACGACTGGTAGCCGAGCGTCATCTCGCCGTTCTCGACCAGCGTGAGAATCTCCTCGGCCTTGTAGCCGTGATCCATGATGTTCCAGATATATTCGATGGCGATGCGGTCGCCGAACTGGCCTTGCAATTTGTCGCCGATAAATTTCAGCGCCTTGCTGAAGCCGGTGGTGGGCGGGCCGTAGCCGGCCATGCGGATTGGGATGGGGTAGCTCATGACTGCATTCTCTATACTGGCCGGCCTATATGGCCAAGCGTTGCCGCTGTGGTAATCTGCATGGAAATTGGAGGAAGTCCCTGATGAACAAGCACGCCAAGCTTGCCAGCGTACCCAAGACCACAACACGGGATGAAATTTCAGCGGCCGAATGGCAGGCGCGGGTCGATCTCGCCGCCGTCTATCGCCTGCTCGCCCACTACGGCTGGGACGACGTGATCTACAACCATTCCTCCATGCGGGTGCCGGGTGAGCCGCGCAATTTTCTGATGAAGCGCCATGAATTGCTTTACACCGAAGTGACCGCGTCCAACCTGGTCAAGGTCAATATGGACGAGGACCTGGACGAGAAATCCGGCGTCAACCGGCCGGGCTTCACGCTGCACGGCGGCGTGCTGAGTGCGCGCGAAGATGTGAATTGCGCGGTGCACGTTCACACCGAGAACGGCACGGCGCTGTCGGGCTTGAAGCACGGACTGCGCATGGTGTCGCAGCAGGCGCTGCGTTTCTACAAGCGCGTCGGCTATCACGGCTATGAAGGTATCACCGAGGATTTCGACGAGCGCGCGCGCATCAACAAGGATCTCGGCAAGAACCGCGCCTTGATCATGCAGCACCACGGCATGCTCACGGTCGGCAAGAGCGCGCGCGAGGCCTTCGTGCTGATGAAATATCTACTCACCGCCGCCGAGATCCAACTGAAGATGGAAGCAACCGGCGGCGAACTGCTCGGGGTGCCGCCCGACGTCTGCGCCAAGACCGCGGAGCAATTCGAGCAGCACGACTCGGGCCGCGGCAGCTCCGACTGGCCGGCCTATTTGCGCGTGCTCGACGGAATCGATAAGAGCTATCGGGAATAGAGGTGTTCACATGATCAATGTCCATGCGCTGTGCCGTGCCGCCCTGGCGGCAACTTTTATCGCTGCCGCCGCGTCCGCGAATGCGCAGCAGTATCCGAATAGACCCATCCGCGTGATCAGCCCCTACCCGGCCGGAAGCGCCTCGGACACCGTGACTCGCGTGGTTCTCGATCAGGTGTCGCAGCTCATCGGCCAGCCGATGGTCATCGAATTGAAGCCCGGCGCCGGCGGGGCGGTCGGATTCGGTTCCGTGGCCCGGTCCGACCCCGATGGCTACACGCTGGTGACAAGTTCGTCCTCGATGGCCACTGAAACCGTGCTGCACAGCAAGCTGCCGTATGACCCGGTGAAAGATTTTGTGCCGGTGGTTTTACTCGGCACCTCACCGAACATTCTGGTCGCCTCCGCCAAGAGCGGGTTCAAGACTCTAGGCGACCTCGTTGCCGCCGCCAAAGCGAAACCCGGCACCCTGACGTTTGCGTCCGCCGGCATCGGCTCTTCCTCGCACATGGCCGCCGAGCGGTTCCGTCTGGCCGCCAAGATCGACGTCCGCCATGTGCCGTTCAAGGAAGGCGGACTGGTGCAAGTGATGAATGGGAATGTCGACTTCTATTTCATTCCGCTGGCGGCGGCGGCCTCCGCGCTCCACAGCGATAAACTCACCATTTTGGCCGTGAGCTCGCCCAAGCGCGTGCCGGTGCTTCCTGACACGCCCTCGGTCGTTGAAGCCGGCTATCCGGACGCGGTATTCCGCTTCTGGAACGGTATCTCGGCGCCGGCAAAGACCCCGCCCGACGTCGTGAAGAAACTGCACGACGTGACCGAACATGCGCTGAATGTTCCCGCCGTGCAAGAAAAACTGGCCAAGCTCGGCGTCGAGCCGGCGCAAATCAGTTCCGAAGAATTTGCGAAATTCTTCAAAGACGATCTCACCGCGACGGTGAAGCTCGCCAAAGAAGCCGATATCAAGCCGGTCGACTAAGCTGCGCTAGCCCCACTTCCAGAAATCGCGGCCTTCCTCGCGCATGAAGCGCGCGAGCACCATCTTGTGCACTTCGGAGGCACCGTCGACCAGCCGCGCCGCGCGGGCGTAGCGGTAGACCCATTCCAGGATGGTGTCCTTGGAATAGCCGCGCGCGCCGTTGAGCTGGATCGCCACGTCGGCAGCCTGGTGCAGCGCGTCGGCGACCTGCACCTTGGCCATCGAGACTTCCTTGCGCGCGCGGTCGCCCTGGTCGAGCTTCCAGGCCGCGTGCATGGTGAGCAAGCGGCCGATCTCGATCTGGTGCGCCACCTCGCCGAGCTTAATCTGGATGCCCTCGCGGCTGGCGAGCTTGCTGCCGAAGGCGTCGCGCTTGCCGACATATTCCTGCGCGATTTCCATGCAGCGCTTGGCGAAGCCGAGCCAGCGCATGCAGTGCGTCAGCCGCGCCGGGCCGAGCCGGATTTGCGTGACGCGCAAGCCGTCGCCGACCTTGAGCAAGATGTTTTCTTCCGGGATTTCCAGCCCGTCATATTCGATCTCGCAATGGCCGCCATGCTCGTGTGGCCCCATGATCGGGATGCGGCGCAGAATGCGCCAGCCCGGCTGATCCTTGTGATAGAGGAACGCGGTCAGGCCGCGGCGCGGCTCGTCCGAGGTTCTCGCCATCAGGATGAAATGTGCGGCGCCTTCGGCGCCGGTGATGAACCACTTGTGCCCGCGGATGATGTAGCGGTCGCCTTTCTTCTCGGCGCGCGTCAGCATCATGCCGGGATCGGAACCGGAGCCGGGATGCGGCTCGGTCATGGCGAAGGCCGAGCGGACCTTGCCCTCGGCGATGGGGCGCAGCCATTTTTCTTTTTGCGCGGGCGTGCCGGCCTTGGCGAGCAGGTTCATGTTGCCGTCGTCCGGCGCCATGCAGTGGATGGCCAGCGGGCCGAAGATCGAGCGCGCCGCCTCCTCGTAGATCGCCGCCCAGGCCACGATCGGCAGCCCCATGCCGCCGAATTCCTTGGGCACCTGCGGCGCCCACAGGCCGGCCTTCTTGGCTTTCTCGCGCACCGGGGCAAGTCGTTCGGCTGGGATGTTCTCGTGTTCGGTGAAATTGGCCAGATCGGATTCGAGCGGCAGCACGTGCTCCTCGACGAAGGCGCGCACGCGCAGGCGGATGGATTCGATCTCGGGAGAAAGCGTGAAATCCATTGTCTGTTTCCTTACCCTGAAATCATCACCACCTGGCCGCCATCGACCACGATGGTGGCGCCGGTGATGTAGCTGCCGGCGTCGCAGGCGAGCAAGAGCAGCGCGCCGTCGAGATCGCCGTCCTTGCCGAAGCGGCCCATCGGTATCGCGCGCTTGAGCGCGTCGCCCGCCTCGCCCATCAAGTATTTGTCGTTGATCTCGGTGACGAACCAGCCCGGCGCGATGGCGTTGACGCGCACGCCCTTGAAGGCGAGCTCCACGGCCAGCGCCTTGGTGACCTGCACCACGGCGGCCTTGGCGACGGCGTAAGCCGCGACGCCCTTCGAGACGCCGAAGCCGAGCACCGAGGCGATGTTGATGATGGCGCCCGGCTGTTTCGCCACCAGCATGCGGCGCGCGGCTTCCTGCGCGTTATAGAAAACCGCGTCGAGGTCGACGCTCAGCACCTTGCGCCATTCCTCGGCCGTCACCTCGACCGCGCGCTTGCTGGACTGCGCGATGCCGGCATTGTTGACCAGGATAGTGACGGTGCCGAAGGCCTTTTCGGCGGCGTCGAACGCTAACGTTATAGCGGTGCGGTCGGTGACGTCGGCCTCGATCGCGATCGCGCGCCCGCCGGCGGCTTCGATCGCCTGCTTCACGCCGGCGAGCCGGTCGGCGCGGCGCGCCACCAGCGCGACCGCGGCGCCGTTATCGGCGAGCGCCTTGGCGAACTGCGTGCCCAGCCCGCTGGAGGCGCCGGTCACCAGCGCCACGCGGCCTTTAAGGCTGAATAGATCGGCAGCTTTCATGCAAAGTCCTTATACACATCCGGTGCGGCGATATGGAATAGACTAGCAAAAAGAGCCCACGTAGTTTGCGCCGGGCAAGCCGTTGACGGGGGAAGATGGCGTGAAACGACTTTGGCGAGCGACCATCAATAGCTGGCACGGCCTCGTTGCGGCGACACAATCGGAACGGGCGTTCCGCGAGGAGCTGGTAGCGCTGGCGATCGGGATACCGCTCGCCTTTTACCTGACCGCGGACGCCGGCAAGCGCTTGGCGCTGATCGGTACGTTGGTAATCATCCTGATTGTCGAATTGCTCAATACCGCGGTCGAAAAGCTCGGCGACCGCATCACCCGCGACGACGATCCGGCCATCAAACGCATCAAGGACATGGGCTCCGCGGCCATTTTCCTCTCGCTGCTGCTCGCCGGCGCTGTCTGGCTCTGGGTTCTGGCCGAGCGATTCTGGCCGGCTCCGGGCTAACCGTCACCGCCCGTAGAGCGCGTGCGGCAGCATGGTCGCGAGCGCGGGTATGAACCACAGCACCACCAGCGCGAACAACTGAATCAGCACGAACGGAATGATGCCGACATAAATATGCCGCGTGGTGATCGCGGGCGGCGCCACGCTACGCAGATAGAACAGCGTGAGCCCAAGCGGCGGGTGCATGTAGGAGGTCTGCAGGTTCACCGCCATCATGACGCCGAGCCAGACCGGATCGACGCCAGGCATCTGCAACAACGCCGGCGCCACGATCGGCACCACCACGAAGACGATCTCGAAGGCGTCCATCACAAAGCCGAGCAGGAAGATCGCCAGCATTACCGCCAGCACCGCGCCGTTGACGCCGCCGGGCAAATCGCTGAGCGCGCGATGCACCATGTCGTCGCCGCCGAGTGCGCGGAACACCAGGCTGAACAGCGTGGCGCCGATCAAAATGAGAAAGATCATGGCGGTGATCTGCGTGGTCTTCTCCACCACCGGCATCATCAGACCGCGTAGGCCCATTTTGCGCGCGGCGAGCAAAATGGCGCCGACCGCGCCGACCGATGCGGCTTT
>DAIMKK010000002.1:12936-18240 GCA_036721745.1 Pseudolabrys sp.
TTCCGTCGGCGTCGCCACGCCAAAGAGGATCGAACCGAGCACGGCGGCGATCAGCACGACGGGCGCCAACAGCGCTTCGAGCAGCCCGGTCGACGCGGGCGCGGGCGATGCGCCGACGGAAGGGCAACTCGCCGGGCGCAAGCTCGCAATCGCGACCAGATACGCAAGATAAAGCGCGACCAGCAGCAGGCCGGGCACGATCGCGCCGGCGAACAGGTCGCTCACCGAAATCACGTTTGGCGCGAATTTCCCTTGAGCAAGCTGCGCTGACTGAAAAGCATTGTTGAGCTGATCGCCAAGCACCACCAGAACGGTCGAGGGCGGGATGATTTGCGCCAGCGTGGCCGAGGCCGCCACGGTGCCGGCGGCGAGCCGCGGATCGTAGCCATGCCGCATCATCGCCGGCAGCATGATCAGCCCCATGGTCACCGCGGTAGCGCCGACGATGCCGGTGGACGCCGCCAGCAGCGCGCCGACGATCACCACGGAATATCCCAAGCCCCCGCGCAGGCGGCCGAACAGCCGGCCCATGCGCTCCAGCAGATTTTCCGCGATGCGCGACTGCTCGAGCATCACGCCCATAAAGATGAACATCGGCAGCGCGAGCAACACGTCGTTGGTCATCACGCCGAAAATGCGCTGCGGTAATGCTCCTAGAATCCCCAATCCCATGACACCGAGCATGTGTCCGAGCAGGGCGAAGATCAGCGACACGCCGGCCAGCGTCAGCGCCACCGGATAGCCGGCCATCAGCGCGGCAATGACCGCGGCGACCATCAGCACGGCGAGAATTTCAGCAAAGGGCATCAGCGCGCCCTCAGGACGGCGAGCGCCCTGATCGCCTGGGCGACGCCTTGCAGCGCCATCATTGCGGCGAATAGCGGGATCAGCGTCTTGAGCACGAACACCAACGGCAGGCCGCTGGTTTCCTGCGAGCGCTCTAGGATCGACCAGGAACGCTCCGCGTAAGGCACGCTCAGCCAGACCAGCACCAATGCGAACGGCAACAGCAGCAGCACGCTACCGGTGAGATCGATCTTCGCCTTCGCCCGCGTTGAGGCATCGGCATAGAACACGTCGACCCGCACATGGCCGCCGGCGCGCAATGTCCAGGCCGCCGCCAGCATGAACAGCGCGGCGTTGCCGTAGATTACCGTCTCGGTCAGCCAGATCGAGCCGAGGCCGAATGCGTAGCGCGCGACCACTAGGCCGAACTGAACCAGCACAATGGCGAGCGCCAGCCAAGCGACCGCCCGCCCCACCGCCGTATTCAGGCGGTCGATACGGTCGGCCAGGGCGGTTAAGGGAGTAAAAGTCATGGCGCGGATGATGGCATAAGACCAAGTGAATTGCTTATAGTACGGCCATGTCCGGGCACGACCACCACCACGACCACGACCATTCCGAGCTCACGGAAACCCAGTTGCGCGTGCGCGCGCTGGAAACCGTGCTGACCGAAAAGGGCTATGTCGATCCGGCCGCGCTCGATCTGCTGATCGAGACCTATGAGAAGAAAGTGGGCCCGCGCAACGGCGCCCGCGTGGTGGCCAAGGCCTGGGCCGATCCGGCCTACCGCGCGCGGCTGTTCAAGGACGCAACGCCGACAATCGCCGAGCTCGGCTATGCCGGCCGCCAGGGCGAGCATATCGTCGCGCTGGAGAATACGCCGAAGCGCCACAACATGGTCGTCTGCACGCTGTGCTCCTGTTATCCGTGGCCGGTGCTCGGCCTGCCGCCGGTCTGGTACAAGTCGGCGCCCTACCGCTCGCGCGCGGTCAGCGATCCGCGCGGCGTGCTTAAGGATTTCGGCGTGAGCCTGCCGAAGGACACCGACATCCGCGTCTGGTATTCGACGTCGGAGATTCGCTATCTGGTGATCCCGATGCGGCCCGCCAGCACCGAGGGTTGGAACGAAGAGAAACTCGCGGAGTTGGTGACGCGCGATTCCATGATCGGCACGGGATTGCCGAAGGGCCCCGCAAAATGAACGGCGCGCAAGACATGGGCGGCGTACACGGCTTCGGCGCGGTCGAACCGGAACCGAACAAGCCGGTGTTCCACGCCGACTGGGAAAAGCGCGCCTTCGCGCTCACGCTCGCCATGGGCACGCCGGGCGGCTGGAACATCGACATGTCGCGTTTCGCGCGCGAGAACAGGCCACCGGGCGAATATCTGTCGATGAGCTATTACCAACTCTGGTTCGCTGGGCTGGAAGCGCTGCTCAAAGAGCGCGACCTGGTCAGCGACGACGAGATCGTCGTCGGTCACGCGCTGCATCAGCCGAAGCCCGTCCCGCGCATTTTGTCGCTGGGCGACGTAGCGCAGGTGCTTTATCGCGGCGGGCCGACCGAACGCGAGACCAACACGACGCCAGCATTCAAGCCCGGCGATACCGTGCGCGCGAAAAATATCAACCCGCCCACCCACACGCGGCTGCCGCGCTACGTACGCGGCCGCTTGGGCACGATCGAGCGCGTCATCGGCTGCCACGTTTTTCCCGACAGCAACGCGCAAGGCGCCGGCGAGAACCCACAATGGCTATACACCGTGCGCTTCGACGGGCGCGAATTGTGGGGCGCCGATGGCGACCCCAGTGTGATCGTCTCGGTCGACGCCTGGGAACCCTATTTGGTCCCGGCCTGAAAATGCGCGTATAATTTTGTCATGACCCACGATCACGACCACCATCACGAGCACGGCTCGGAACTTTCCGAGATGCAACTGCGCACGCGCGCGCTGGAAACGATCCTGCTCGAAAAGGGCTATATCGAGCCGGCGGCGATCGACGTGCTGATCGAGACCTATGAAAAAAAGATCGGCCCACGCAACGGCGCGCAGGTGGTGGCGAAGGCCTGGGTCGATCCGAAATTCCGCCAGTGGCTGTTCGAGGACGGCACCGCGGCGATCGGCTCGCTCGGCTTCGGCGGGCGCTCCGGCAATCATCTTGTCGCGCTGGAGAACACGCGGTCGGTTCACAATATGACCGTGTGCACGCTGTGCTCCTGTTACCCGTGGGCGGTGCTCGGCCTGCCGCCGCTCTGGTACAAGTCGGCGCCCTATCGCTCGCGCGCCGTCGCCGATCCGCGCGGCGTGCTCGCCGATTTCGGCGTCACGCTGCCGAAGGACACCGAAATTCGCGTGTGGGATTCGACCGCCGAATTGCGTTATCTCGTAGTGCCGGTGCGGCCCGCCGGCACCGACGGCTGGAGCGAGGAGAAACTCGCGGACCTGGTCACCCGCGACAGCATGATCGGCACCGGGCTGGCGAAGTCGCCGAAGGATCTCAAATGAACGGCGCGGCGGACATGGGCGGCATGCACGGCTTCGGACCGGTTGTGCAGGAACAGAACGAGCCAGTGTTTCATGCCGCGTGGGAAGGACATTCCTTCGCGCTCAACATGGTGACCGGTGTCGCCAGGCTGTGGAATCTCGATGCCTTCCGCTTCAAGCGCGAAAGCATTCCGCCGCCGGAATATCTCAACCTCAGCTATTACGGTCTGTGGACGCGGACGCTTGAGCTGATGATGCTCGAATATGGTGTGGCAACGCCGGCGGAGATTGCGGCCGGCCACGCGATCGCGCCGATCAAGAAGGCGCCGCACGCGGTGAGCGCCGCCGAATGCGCCAACATGGTGCGCTGCGGTTCGCCCTATAACCGCCCCGCTCCGACGCCCGCACTATTCAAGGCCGGCGACAAAGTGCGCGCCAGGAACATGCATCCGCAAACGCACACGCGGTTGCCGCGCTACGCGCGCGGGCACGTCGGCGAGGTCGTGCGCATCGTCGGCTGCCATGTGTTCCCGGACAGCAATGCTAGCAATCTCGGTGAGGATCCGCACTGGCTCTACACGGTGCGGTTCGACGGCCGCGAATTGTGGGGTGCGGATAGCGACCCGACCGTACGCGTCTGCATCGAGGCCTGGGAGCCGTATGTGGAGAAACCGTGATCGACCAGGCCGCAGCAGCCCGCGCCACGCAAGAAGTGCCGAGCATCCCGCGCGATGCCGACGGGCCGGTGTTCCGCGAACCGTGGGAGGCGCAGGCCTTCGCCATGACGCTGGCGTTGCACGAACGCGGGCTTTTCACCTGGACCGAATGGGCGACGGCACTCGCCGCGGAAATCAAACGCGCGCAATCGGCCGGCGATCCCGACACCGGCGAGACTTATTATTCGCATTGGCTCAACGCGCTGGAAAAGCTCGTGGCGGGAAAAGGTGTCGCGACGGAAGATACGCTGCATCGCTACCGCGACGCTTGGGACCACGCCTGCGACCGCACCCCGCACGGGCAGCCGATTGAATTACGTCCGGACGACTTCACATAATTTTGCGCATGATCTTTTCCGAAAACCGGTTCCCACTTTTCGGGATCATGCGCTATACCCCCATCATCCGCTCGCTTACCATGTAGCCGGTGAGCAGCGCGACGCCGAACACGATGATCAGCAGCGCGGCCGCGGTCTCCACGCCGCGCAGGAACAGCATGCCGGCGCCCGGCTTGCCCTTGGCCAGCCGCCCAGCAAAGCCGCGCGCGGCAACCGCCAGCGTGGCGACAGCCGCGACCGTAATGGCGGTGCCAAGCCCCATCACGAAAGTCGAGGCGACGCCGATCCAGAACAGACCCTGCGCCAGTGCAAACACCAGCACGATGATGGCGCCCGAACAGGGCCGCAAACCGACCGCGATAATGGCCGTCAGCCCTCGCCGCAGCCAGTGCGGGCCCTTCAGCTCACTCGGCTCTGGCGCGTGGGCATGGCCCCAGGCGTGCGCCTCGTCGCCATGATCGTGGTCATGCGCGTGATCGTGGTTGTGCGAATGGCCATGGTCGTGATCGTGCCCCTGGTGGTACGTGTGCTCATGATGCTCATGGGCGTGCAGCCGCAACAGATGCAGGAAGGCGCGGCCTTTCACCCATAACAGCCGCAGACCGATCAACACGATCAAGGCGTAGCTGACGATTTCAATGATACGCACCGTGTTGCCCATCGCGTGCGCAGTGGCGCCGAGCAGCACCGCGGCGATGCCGACGATGACGATCGCGGTGAAAGCCTGTAGGATGGCGGAAGCGAACGACAGCGCGATGCCGCGCCGCCAGGTCTCGTTATTGGCGACCAGATAGGACGAGATCACTGCCTTGCCGTGGCCCGGACCGGCGGCATGGAAGATGCCGTAGGCAAACGAAATGCCCATCAGCGTCCAGGCCGCGCTGCCGTCGGCCTTGGCGGCGCGAATGGTGCCCGACAGCATCCGGTAAAACTCGGCCTGCTTGAAAAGCACCCAGCCGGCAAATCCGCCGACCTCGGAC
>DAIMKK010000002.1:18250-24720 GCA_036721745.1 Pseudolabrys sp.
CTCGGACGGCGCCGAGCCGCGCGTCATGCCAAACGGCTGCGCCAGCGCCGCGTCGAGCGCGCCGAACACGAGGAGCGCGCATAACACGACAAAAGAAAGCCGCAGCAACGCGGACCAGCGCCCCGCGATCATAAATGCGGGCCTCAAGGGCAATGGACCAAAATCCTGTTGGCGAACTGCGCGCCCCAGGCCATCGTCGTGTTGGCCTGGTCGGCGGGAATGGCGCTCAACGCCTTGCCTTCCGCGAATGTCATTTCGCGCGGCTTGACCACGTCGGCCTTGCAATGCGGCGCGCCGACCAGCTGGACCGGTGCGTCCTTGGCCCATGCGAAATCGACGAAGATGGTTGGGTCGTAGACCTCGAGCTTGAGCTCCTTCGCCTTTACCGGCGTCTTGAACGGCAGTGTGAAGTTCAGCGTGAGGACTTCATCCTTGTAGTCGAGCCAGTAGTCGGGTGCGGGCTCGGTGAGCGGCGTCTTAACGCCGTCGGCGGTGGCGTAGGTGAAGTAGTCGTATTCCTTCAGCGACTCGACGTTCACTTTGGCGAGCGGGGCCAGCTCCTCGCGCGTGAACTTGCCTTTTTCCTTGCTGTCCAACCCTTGCGTGGCGAATGCGGAGAACATGTCGTCGAAGGACCAATGGTGACGCACACCGGTGATGCTGCCGTCCGGGGCGTAGACCAGTTCGGTGTGCATGGTCACCCAGACGTGCGGATGCGCGCCCGCCGGCGCGACGAAGGCGAGGGTTGTCAAGACGATCAGGAGAGTGCGGGCGAATGCGGTCATGCGGCGCACAATATCACGGAGTGCGGCGGAATGGGGGCAGGTAACAGTGTTTCAGTTATGCAGCGTTACCGCCGCCGGCCCGCTATTTAGGACTGATGCCGGCGGCCTTGATCAGCTTGCCATTTGAGGCGAGCTCGCTGGCGACAAATTTGTCCATTTCGGCCGGCGTCATCGGCATCGGATCGACCGCGAGTTTCTTCAGCTTCGCCTGCATCTCCGGCGTCGCCAGAACCTTCATCGCCGCCGCGTAGAATTTCTCGACGATATCACGCGGGGTCTTGGCCGGCATGAAAACCGCATACCAGACAATAGTTTCGGCGTTGACGAAGCCGAGGTCGAGCGGCGTCGGCACATCGGGTAGATCGGAGGCGCGCGTCGGGGTCGAAACCATCAGCGGCACAGCCCGGCCGTCGCGGATCAGCGGCAGCGCGGTCGAGATCGGAGCGAACATGAAGTCGATGCGGCCGCCGAGCAGATCGGCCAGCGCCTCGGCGCCGCCTTTGTAGGGAACGTGGGTCGCTTCGATGCCGGTAGCAAGCCGAAGCCGCTCGCCGCAGATATGGGTCGCGGAGCCGACACCGGCCGAACCAAAGTTCATCGCGCCGGGCTTGGCTTTGGCCGCGGCGACGAAGTCTTGCATGGTTTTCCAGCCACGCGACGGCAGCACGAGCATCACGTTGGCGTTCTGCCCGATCATCAGCACGCCGGACAGGTCCTTGGCGACATCGTAAGGGAAATTGGGCACGATGAATGGCGCGATGGCGTGCGCCGACGAATTGGCGAGAATAGTGTAACCATCGGGCTTCGCACGCACGACTTCGCCAACACCGAGCGTGCCGCCGGCGCCGCCTTTGTTTTCCACGGTGATTGGCTGCCCGAGCTCTTTGGACAGCGCGTCGAACACCGTGCGCGGGATGACGTCGGTGGCGCTGCCGGCGCCGAACGGGATGAAAGCCCTGATCGTCCTGTCCGGCCAAGTTTCGGCCCGGGCGGCCAACGACAACGTAAGACTCAGCGCGACAAGCGCGATGCGGCAGGCCAGTTTCATGACATCCCCTCTCTCACAGCGACGACACATTATCGCCGCGCGTTACCGCACGTCTATGCATTCTATATGCCAGCCGCGCCGCCGTCGGCGCGCGGATCGTGGCCGCCTTCCAGCGTGCCATCGGGATGCAGGATGACGGCGCCGGCGTGGCCCATGGTGTCGGAATAGGCCTCGTCCAGCACCTCGACGTCGTGACCGGACGCCATCAGCCGGTCGATGAGATTGCCGTCGAAACGGGATTCCAGCCGCAGATTGGTGCGGGTGGAACCCCAGGTGCGGCCGAGCAGCCAGCGCGGCGCGTCGAGCGCCTGCTCGAGCGGCTGGCTGAAAAGGATGTGACGCGTGAACACCGCGGCCTGCGTCTGCGGCTGGCCGTCGCCGCCCATGCTGCCATAGGCGATGACGCGGCCGTCCTTCAGTGCGGCGAGCGCTGGATTGAGCGTGTGGAACGGCCGGCAGCCGGGCGCCAAAGTGTTCAGCGCCTTGGGGTCGAGCGAGAAACTCGAGCCGCGGTTCTGCATCAGCACGCCGGTTGCCGGCAGCACGCAGCCGGAACCGAATTCCCAATAGAGCGACTGGATGTAGGAGACGACGAGGCCCGATGCATCCGCCGCGCCCATCCAGATGGTGTCGCCCTGCCCGGCGGGCGCCGGCCAGCGTGCGGCTTTCTTGGCGTCGATCTTAACGGCTTCGGCGTCGAGGAAAGCGGGCGTCAGATATTGATTGAGATCGGCCGCAATCTGGTCCGGATCGGTGACGACGCGGTCGCGCACGCGGAAGGCGCGCTTGGTTGCTTCGACCAGCCCGTGGATGTACTCGAAGGTTTCGGCTTGGCTTACGCGCAGGCGATCGAACAGCGCGAGGACCATCAGCGAGGCTAGCCCTTGCGTCGGCGGCGGCGTGTTGGTGAGCGTGCCGGCTCCGATCGGAACGCTGAGCGGCTCGGCGATCTTCGCCTCGAATTTTTCCAGATCCGCGCGCGTCACCGGGCTGCCGATGCGCTCCAGATCGGCGGCAATCTCGCGGCCGACGTCGCCGCGATAGAAATCGTCGAGACCGGATTGAGCAAGATGATTGAGCGTGGCGGCGAAGGCGGTTTGCTTTAGCTTTGCACCCGCCTCGGGCGGCTTGCCGTCGACCAGAAAGGCCTGCAAGAAGCCGGGCGCGGTTTCCAGTTCGGCGTATTTCTCGGCCGTCAGCCGCGCCTGGCTGCGCGTCACCGTGTAGCCCTCGCGCGCGCGCTTGATGGCGGCTTCAAACAGCACATGCAGCGGCAGCTTGGCGTGCGAGCCTTTGCCGGTTTGCGCTTTCGCCGCCTCGCTCGCCAGCATCCAAGTCGCCACCGCGCCCGGCACCGTGAGCGCGGCGAGCGGCCCACGCGCCGGGATCTCGTGGTGGCCGGTGTCGCGATAAAGCTGCGGCGTCGCCTTGGCGCCGGCGCGCCCCGCACCCATGATGGCGCGCACGCGGCCGGAGGGCTCGCGGATCAGCCAGAAGCCGTCGCCGCCGATGTGGTTCATGTGCGGATAGACCGCGACAATGCTCGCGGCCATCGCCAGCATCGCCTCGATGGCGTTGCCGCCTTCGGCCAGGATCGCGCGGCCGTCTTCGACCGCAGCGGCGTGCGGCGCGGCGACGACGCCGCGGCGATGGCCGGCGGTGTGGAGATTCATGCCGGCACAGCGGCGGCAAGCCCGCGCTTTTTCAGCAGCGCATCGACCGCCGGCAGACGGCCGCGGAAGGCTTTGTAGGCCTCGGCCGGATCGCGTAGATTGCCGGCGCCGTAAATAAAATCGCGCAGGCGCTGCGCGGTTTCAGAATCGAAGACGTCACCTGTTTCCTCGAACGCCTCGAAGGCGTCGGCGTCGAGCACCTCCGACCACATATAAGAGTAATAGGCGGCAGCATAACCGCCGCCGGAGAACAGATGCTGAAAATGTGGCAAGCGGTGGCGCATGACGATTTCCGCCGGCATCTGAATGCGCGCAAGATCGTCGCGCTCGAATTGGCTCACGTCGAGCTTGGCCATGCCGGGCAGCGCGTGAATATCGAGATCGACCAGCGCGCAAGCGGTGTATTCCACCGTGGCGAAGCCTTGGTTGAAGGTACGCGTGGCCAACAGACGATCGAGCAGCGCTTTCGGCATGGGTTCGCCGGTGTGCGCATGGCGCGTATATGATTGCAAAATCTCCGGCACCTCCAGCCAGTGCTCATAAAGCTGCGACGGCAGCTCGACGAAATCGCTCGGCACCGACGTGCCGGCGAGCAGAGGATGGGTCACGTTCGAGAGCAGGCCGTGCAGCGCGTGGCCAAATTCATGAAACAGCGTACGCGCGTCGTCAAACGACAGCAAAGCCTTCTCGCCTGCCGCCGGCTTGGAGAAATTGCACACGTTAAGAATGACCGGCCGGACGTCGCCGGAAAGCTTTTCCTGGTCGCGCAGCGAGGTCATCCAGGCACCGCTGTGCTTGGATGAGCGCGCAAAATAATCGCCGATGAACAGGCCGACATGCGCGCCGCTTTTGTCATTAACCTCCCAGGCGCGGGCGTCCGGGTGATAGAGCGGCACGCTGACGGGCGTGAAGCTCAAGCCGAACAACCGGTGCGCGGTCTCGAAGGCGGCCTCCACCATCTTATCGAGCTGGAAGTACGGCTTGATCTCTGCTTCATCCAGGTCGTAGCGCGCCTTGCGCAGCTTCTCGGCGTAATAGCGCCAGTCGTGCGACGCCAGCGCGAAGTTGCCGCCCTCCTCCGCAATCATCGCTTGGAGCGCGTCGCGCTCGGCTGCGGCCTTGGCGCGCGCGCGGCCCCAGACCTCGTCAAGCAGCTTGCGTGCTGCTTGCGGCGTCTTGGCCATCTGGTCGTCGAGCCGGTAATCGGCATAGGTCGCAAAGCCGAGAAATTTTGCCCGCTCGGCGCGCAAGTCCACCATCTCGGCGATCAGAGCACGGTTGTCGGTTGCGCCGCCGTTCTCGCCGCGCTTGATCCAGGCCTGGAAGATTTTCTCGCGCAGGTCGCGCCGCGATGAAAATTGCAAGAAGCTTTCGCATGACGAGCGCGCCAGCGTGATGGCATATTTGCCGGCGTGACCGCGCGCTTCCGCCGCCGCCCGCGCGGCGTCGCGGGCGAAATCGGGCAGACCGGCGAGATCGCTCTCCTCCAAAATCAACGCATAGGCCTTCTCGTCCGCCAGCACGTTCTGGCTAAACTGGGTGCCGAGGCTCGCCAGCCGCTCGTTGATCGCGGCGAGGCGATCCTGCGCTGGCTTATCGAGCGCAGCCCCGGCCCGCACGAATCGGGTGTGGTAGCGGTCGAGCACGCGGGCCTGCTCGGCATTGAGGCCGAGCTCGCCGCGGCGGGTATAGAGGTCGGCGATGCGGGCATAGAGAGCACGGTCGAGGTGCAGCGCGTTGCTGTGGCGGGCCAAGAGCGGCGAGATCTCGCGCTCAATCGCCTCGATGGCCGCTCCGGTGTCGGCGCCGGCAAGCACAAAGAACACGTTGGAAACGCGGTCGAGCGCGCGCCCGCCCTTCTCCAGCGCCTCGATGGTGTTGCCGAAGCTGGGCGCGGCCGGGTCAACCGATATGGCGTCGATCTCGGCGCGGTGTCGGCCAAGCGCGCGGTCGAAGGCCGGTCGGAAATGCTCCGGCTTGATTGCGGGCAGCGGTGGCAGGCCGAACGGGCCGGTCCAATCTGACAGCAGCGGGTTTTGCGCGTCAGAACGCGATTGCGGCTTGGTCATGCGGCCTACCTGGAGGGTCGACACATCAACGTGTGCAGGGCGCAACCTGCTTCTGTTTCAGCAGAATGAATAACGGGAAAATACTGGGAATGGCCAGAATTCATCCCGCTATATGGGGTAAATCCATCCTTTTATGTCAAATTTATTGTATTGGTCTGCGGAGGTAGCTACTTTGCTGCCTGCAATTAGCCGTGAGATTTTAGGTTCGCAGATATTATAGAGGGGGCGCGTGTGAAGTTTCGTTCGGCTTACTTGGCCGTTGCGGTATTGCTATCGGCAGTCCAGACATCGTCCGCTCAATCATTCAACAATTTCTTCGCATTCGGTGACAGCACCATCGATAGTGGGTGGTGGAAGGCTGCTTTACCTTCAAATGCGACCGGTAAAGCCTCTAAGGACGCCTTGATCGCGGCGTCGATTGCGCAAGGCGGCACCGGCGCTCCGGTTGGCGCCGGCTATCTCATGAATTCCCAACTATTGGCGTCATACTTCGGGCTTTCGGCGATTCCCGCCAATCAAAGCGGTGGCACCAATTACGCAATCTCAGGGGCGGTCGATGCTGCGACCGCGGCCAATGGCAACATCGGCAACCTCAACAACATTCCACCCGGAACTAATACCAATCTGCCCTCCACAGTGCAGCAGATCACCAACTATCTGGCGTCCGTCAGTGGCCAAGCGAATCCCAACGGGCTCTATTTGATCAGCTCCGGCGGTAACGACCTTACGTTTGCAAACGACACATTTGGGCCATTGGCCGCCAAAGAGAACTATTTGAGCGCCCAGGCCGCGCTGCTGGCTAACGAGATTAAAACGCTTCAAGCAGACGGCGCTCGTTACATCATCGTTCACTCTGCCGGCACCACTACCGGTGCAATCTCGCCTTTTTACACAA
>DAIMKK010000003.1:0-8143 GCA_036721745.1 Pseudolabrys sp.
TTCGACCCAAAAAGGGAATCTTGCCCGAGTCATTTACTCGGAAACCGTATCATTCCCCCCTGCGCGGGGACAGGCTCCAGCGGGAATCCAGCGCTGGGTCCCCGCTGTCGTGGGGACGAGCGGAAGATAGACTACTCCCCGCCGCTATCGGCTAGGCTCAACCGCTAACTCGGAGAGACTGCTTGTCCGGCCTGCGCATTTACGGCATCGCCCGCACCCGCGCGTTCCGCGCGCTCTGGATGGCACAGGAGCTCGGGCTCGACTACCAGCATTTGCCGATCGAGATCGGCGACGCCGGCGCCCGCACACCTGAATTTCTTAAGCTCAATCCGAACGGGCGCCTGCCGTTCATCGAGGACGACGGCTTCGTGGTGTTTGAGTCGCTGGCGATCACGCTCTACCTTGCCAAGAAACACGCCAACGGCACACTCTATCCCGGCACGCTGGAAGGCGAGGCGCGCGCCTGGCAATGGAGCTTTTGGGCCATCGCCGAGGTCGATCGCGGCGTCAACATCTGGTCGCTGCACGCGGTGCGTCTGCCGGAGGCCGAGCGCGATGCCGGAAAGCGCGACGAGGCGCTGAAGGTCCTGGCGGCACCGTTCAAGGTGCTCGATGCAGCGGTGGCGCAGCAGCTTTATCTGCTCGGCAATGACTTCACGGTCGCCGATCTCAACGTCGCCGCCGTCATCAGCCGGGCCATCGACATGGACCTGTCCGCGGTGCCCAATCTCAAGGCCTGGCTCACGCGCTGTCTCGAACGGCCGGCCGCTCGCGCGGCGCTGGCGCTCAAGGCCAAGGCGGACGCTGACACGCCGGTGGAGGTGACCCGGCGCATAGCCAAAATCAACCGGCTGTGAGGTTCAAGCGCAGCCCGTTCGCAACACAATTTGGCGGGACAGCGCCTTGGCAATCGCGTATTATAAATCTGCTTTGAGCGAGGATGGTCCGATGTTCGCCCGATTGGGAAAATTCCTGGGAATGATCCTGGGAGGCGCCTTCTTCTGGATTGGTTGGGGCATTGCGGTCGTTGTGATCGCGCAGGCGATTATATTGTCCGTCACAACTGGCAGTCCGCTCATCCCAGTGGTTCTTGGTCTCGTCGGCATCACGATTTGGCTGATCGGGATTGGATTCAGATATCTTCTGGCACGGCGATAAAGCGCGGCCGCAAGGGCCGCCTTTTTTCGTTCGCCCATCGGTGAAGTAGCGCAGCTAGCCTTCGTGTAGCGTTTCTCATCTGCTTTCATTGCAAAAAGGCCGCTTTCGCGAGCGGCCTTTTCTACATTGCGCGCACATATTGCTATGTCAGATCATGACCCAAAGCGGTCGCGTCATGGTTCAAGCGCCGTGCTTGCCTTTAGCATGAGCCGCTTTGAGCAGAGTCTCACAAATTGGTAAAAACGTGCCGAAGGTCAAAATGGCGTCTGGAATTGTGGCCAGGCTTTGCAGGTGTTTGGTCAAGGTGTCATGATGGGACTTGGTGGTTTTGGGGTTCAATTTAATCAGGCCGCCGAGCAGTTCGAGCAGCCCCTTGAACGTTGCCTGGGTTGCCGGTGGAACGACGAGCAACGTTACCTGCATGGCCTTCACCAGTTCCGGATTGGAAACGATGCCGAGCAATTCGAGGATTCTGACCTCGGAGGAAACGGTGAGCACCGTCTCGGGCGCGACCGTGACTTGAAGCAGAGTGAGTAGATTTGTGTTCTCGTTCATGAGCCGCTCCTATAGCAAGCCGATTAAGTCGCCGATGCCGCTGACCACGCCGTTGGCAACCGCGCCAGCGGCGTTACCGACGTCTCCAATCACCGTTCCGGCAGCGTTGCCGACATCGCCAACCACGGTGCCGACTGCGTTTCCGACGCCACTCACAATGCCGCCAACGGCCTGTCCGACGCCTCCGATAATGCCGCCCAGGCCGCCACGCCCACCGCCAGATGGCGGATTTGATCCGGTCTGCCCGCCCGTTGTTGGCGGTGTGGACGTCGGCGGCGCGGTCGGCGCGGGAACGTTTTGGTTTGGAGTGAAGCCCATGGTTACCCACCAAGGGGTGTTGAATAGGCGCAACAGCAGCAGCAATTAGAATCGCTCATGGATGAACTCCTTCCGGTTATCACCCGCACCTTGCCGGGCGCATCGTTGTTCCTAGTTCAATTACCGCGGCACGAGTGTGCGCTAGCTCACACATCACAAATAGAAAAATCGGCAGAAGGGCTAACGCCGTGTGAGTCTATTTCTTCAAACTATATTGAGGCGCCGGTGGTTGCGGTGGTCGCACGAAAGCAAAATTACTCCGCCGCGACGCAAGCTTAAGGTGCGATACCGCTATCGATAGAAAAGTCGCGGCCGGCACTGCCGATGCCGCCTCCGCCAATTTCCATGACCCAGTAACGCCGGCCGTTTTTGGACACCGCCGAGGCAATGGCCTGGCAGCCGCCGAGCATCATGTTCGCGCGATGGTGCGCCGACTGCATCCACATCCGCTTCGCACAAGCTTCATCGGCGCATCCGACCGCAACATTTTCAGCAACCGCGCCGGCCGGGCCGCGGCGCTTCATGAATCCCGCATGATCGAGGCTATTGCGCCGGGCCATGTCGTTGGCGTGTTGCTGGGCAAGACGATAGAGCGCGGAACAATCGGCATGGCCGACGCCGGCGCCGAGCGCGCAAAACAGCGCCAGCACTGAGCAGAATCGGATCATGCGCATCATCATGATGGACAGCCCAATCACATTGAAGATTGAGCTGCAATAATCGATAGCGCCAAGCGGAGAATTACTCCGCCGCGATCCTCACCTCAGGCGCCGCCGCCTTGATGTCGGGCGTGACGTGGCTCTCGAACTTGGTGAAGTTCTTCTGGAACATGCCGACCAGTTCGCGTGCGGTCTTGTCGAACGCGGACTTGTCCTTCCAGGTCTTGAACGGATTGAGCAGATGCGGCTCGACGCCCGGCACCGAGGTCGGCACCGAGAAGCCGAAATAGGGATCGGTGCGGAAGTCGGCGTCTTTCAGCGAGCCGTCGAGCGCGGCGGTGAGCAGCGTGCGCGTCGCCTTGATCGGCATGCGGCGGCCGACGCCGTAAATGCCCCCGGTCCAGCCGGAATTGACCAGCCAGACATCGGCGCCGTGCTGATTGATGTAGTGGCGCAATAGGTCGGCATAGACCGACGGGTCGCGCGGCAGGAATGGCGCGCCAAAGCAGGTCGAGAACTCTGGTTGCACACCGACCAGCCCCTTCTCGGTGCCGGCGACCTTGGCCGTATAGCCGGAGAGGAAGTGATACATCGCCTGCGTCGGAGACAGTTTGGCGATCGGCGGCATCACGCCATAGGCGTCGGCGGTGAGGAAGATGATGTTCTTCGGGTGCCCGGCGCGCCCCGTGCGCGAGGCATTCGGAATGAAGTCGAGCGGATAGGCCGAGCGCGTGTTCTCGGTCTTGGAGCCGTCATTATAGTCCGGGATGCGCGTCAGCGGGTCGAACACCACGTTCTCCAGCACCGCGCCGAAGCGGTTGGTGGCGTCCCAAATCTGCGGCTCGGCCTCGTGCGACAGCTTGATGCATTTGGCGTAGCAGCCGCCCTCGAAATTGAAGATGCCGTCCGGGCCCCAGCCGTGCTCGTCGTCGCCGATCAACGTGCGGTTGGGATCGGCCGAGAGCGTGGTCTTGCCGGTGCCGGACAGGCCGAAGAACAGCGCACTGTCGCCGTTCGGCCCCACATTGGCCGAGCAGTGCATTGGCACGACATTTTGCGCCGGCAGATAGAAATTGAGCGTGGTGAACACCGCCTTCTTGATCTCGCCGGCGTAGGACGAACCGCAGATCAGCACGATCTTGCGGGTGAAATCGATCGCCACCATGGTGTCGGAACCCTCGCGCCCGCCATGCCGTTTGGCGTCGGGCTTGAACGACGGCAGATCGACGATGGTTAGTTCGGGAACAAAGCCGGCAAGCTCGGCGCGCTCGGGGCGGATTAGCAATTGCCGGATGAACAGCGAATGCCAGGCGTATTCGGTGAAGATGCGGGTCTTGATGCGGTATTTAGGATCGGCGCCGCCGTAGAGATCTTGCGCAAACAGCTTCTTGCCTTTGGCGTGCGCCTGGAAATCGGCCAGCAGATTGTCGAAGTTTTCCTTCGACATTTTGCGGTTGCCGTCCCACCACACCGAATTCTCGGTGAGCGCGTCGACGACGGTGTGCTTGTCCTTGGGCGAACGGCCGGTGTGGTGGCCGGTCTCGGCGCAGAGCGCGCCGCCCTCGACCAGCGAGGCTTCGCCGGCAGCGATGGCATGCTCGTAAAGCGTGGGTTCGGAGTGATTCCAATGGACCGCGGCCAGGTCTTTAAAACCGAACTTATCGGCGCCATAGGCACCGTTCCGCACACCCGTTTCTTGCACGCGAAATCCTCCCCACCCGGCGGGCCGCCCCTATAACCCGCGGCCGGGCCATGAGCGGTCTTGCAGCGTTACAACCTTAGTATAGCCCCTCGTCTAAAGGCGCGCGACCATAGTCACGAACATTCTTAAAGCCAAGACCAAAACCCATGCAGCGCCCGCAATCGTCATTGCGGTGCATCATGGCGTTAAGCCGGAGCCGCTGCCAGCCGCCTGATGTCTAAGCAATCACCCGGCCGCCAAAATGAGCCGGCCGAGCCTTGGTCCGCGCCTGTAGGCCGGCCATTCGCCCGGGCCGCGGCAGATTAACCACATCGACCGAACCGCCTGCCGCCGACCGGAACGGGACGCGCGAGACCCCATCGGAATCGCAAGGCGCCTTATCGCTGGTGAAGAAAAATGTGGAGACCTTGGCGCCGGCGGGCATGCTCGCAATGGAGGCTCACCTTCGTTGAGCGCCGTAATCGCGATTGCGGGTTCCGAAGTTTCATTTTGCGGTTCGAAATAAATTCCCTTTTTCGTTTCTAAATAATGAGAAAATTCTAAGTCGCAGCGCGCACTGCCTGGCGGAAAGCGAGTCTGCAATTGGCGCAACGAAAGCTTTACGCTGTTGGCGCGCAACTGTTCATGACTCGCAGTTTCGCCCGAACTTTTTTCCGTGCCTGTTATTTCCGGCTAGGGTGCCTATTCGGGAGGGACCATGCCCGACATCATTCAGGAAGCCTGGAGAAGCGTCTCCGAATGCACGCTGCTGGCGGAACGGGCGACGGATGCAAAAGCGCGCCAATTTTTCCTCAACCTTGCCGGTTCCTGGAAGAAGATCGCGCTGAACTATGAAGTTCTCGCTCAAAATGACCCGCATTTGATCGAACTTAAACGCGCGCGCGAGGATGAATTGACCGCTCGGCCGGCAGAAGCTCAGCGCGTTGAGCGTGATCCTGTTCGTTCAAAAAAGACAGCCTGTTTTACGGTCGTCTCATTGTGGCGCCGGCTCAGCGCGAGCGTGCCTCATCCGCGAGTTTCTTCAACACCGCGCGCAGCGGGCCCGGCGCGGTGACGCGCTGCGGGAAGAACAGCCGCAGCGCCGTGCTGCCACGTTGCAATTCGAGCCCGTCGGGATCGATGCCGACGCATCGCCAGTCGCCGTCGGACGCGCCGAGCAGTTTGCTGGCGTAGAGCCGGCAGGCCTCCGCGTGATCGGCATTCATGTGGGCGATGGCGTCGGCTTCGGCCTCGACCAGCGTGCGGGCATCCGAGATTTCGGTCATCACCTCGGCCGCGGTGAGGTCGGCGGCGCGGGCAAATCCGCCGTTGAGATGCGCCGAAACGACGGCCATGCGCCAGAACGCAAAATCGCCGAAGCCGGCATAGAGTTCCGACTTCGGATGGCGGGCAAGAAACCGGCGGCGGATACGCGGCTCATCGGCGGCCTCGCGCGCGACCGGCACAAGCGTGCCCAGCACCGTGAGGCGGGGGTGCGCCAGCGCGTCGCCCTTGCCGGTCTCGGCCATCAACAGCGAGGCGCGGCCGTCGCACTCGAGATTGGCGGTATGTGTGGCAAGTCGTGACACCAGGATCAACGGCGCACCGTCGACATCGGTGGCCACATTGACCAGCGAGGCGAAAGGATGGCCGCTGTTGCGATCGAGGGTCGCCAGCGTGCCGGTACGGGTGGCGCGCAGCAGGGTCTTGGCCACTTCTAGCGGCATGAAATCCGCTGGCGGCTGTGCATTCTCCGGTAGGCGGCCCGGCATGGCGCCAGGTAGCGGCGGATTGGCTGTTGCTTTGTCAGGCGTCATGGCATTCCAATCGTTAACGCGACCGGCTCCGGGCCCGATCGTAGCCGTCTTGGGCTTGAATTCGCTGCCGAATCACATAGTTGTTGCAAAGAGGCCACAATTCAGACCGGGTTTTTGGGCTTCAAACTTGGCGGAACCGTCACGGAAGAGGGGCTACATGCCGACAATCGCTCTCGTCGACGACGACCGCAATATCCTGACCTCCGTTTCGATGGCGCTCGAAGCCGAGGGCTATCGCATCATGACCTATACCGACGGCGCCTCCGCGCTCGACGGTTTCAAGACCTCGCCGCCGGATCTCGCCATCCTCGATATCAAGATGCCGCGCATGGACGGCATGGAGACGCTGCGCCGGCTGCGCCAGAAGAGCGACATTCCGGTCATTTTCCTCACCTCCAAGGATGAGGAGATCGACGAAATGTTCGGTCTCAAGATGGGCGCCGACGACTTCATTCGCAAGCCGTTCTCGCAACGGCTTTTGGTCGAGCGCGTGAAGGCGGTGCTGCGCCGCGCCTCGCCGAAGGACGCCGCGGCGCCGAAGGAAACCGACGCCAAGGCGCTCGAGCGCGGCCAGCTGCGCATGGATCCGGAGCGCCATACCTGCACCTGGAAGAACGATCCGGTCACCCTCACGGTCACCGAATTCCTCATCCTGCAGGCGCTCGCCACCCGGCCCGGCGTGGTGAAAAGCCGCAACGCGCTGATGGACGCTGCTTATGACGACCAGGTCTATGTCGACGACCGCACCATCGACAGCCACATCAAGCGTTTGCGCAAGAAGTTCAAAGTGGTCGACGACGACTTCGAGATGATCGAGACGCTCTACGGCGTCGGCTATCGCTTCAAGGAAACATGACGTTTCTTTAATGATGTGCCGGTCTGAAGGACTGACACTGCGTCCCGGCTTGCGGTAAAATCACGGGGTGGATTTTGGGCCCACGATCAACCCGGCTGGATTGAACGACGTGCTCGATCGAACCGCGGAAATTCAGGCGCAGAAAGCCGAAGCCGAAAGGCCTGGCGAGGAAATCCCGCGTCCCGAGCGCAAGCGCTTCGACTCGATCCGGCGGCCGCTGCGTTCGGCCTGGGGCTTCTTCGTTTCGCAAAGCTTCTCCAGCCTCACCCGCCGCATCGTCTTCCTCAATCTCACCGGCCTGGTCGCGCTGGTCACCGGCGTGCTTTATCTATCGCAGTTCCGCGCCGGCCTGATTGACGCGCGCGTGCAGAGCCTGCTGGTGCAGAGTGAAATTATCGCGGGCGCGATCGCCGCCTCCGCCACGGTGGAAACCGACTCCATCACCATCGACCCCGAACGGCTCTTGGAATTGCAGACCGGCGAAAGCTACGGGCCGTCCGACGAAGCGCAATCCGGCATCGAATTTCCGATCAACCCGGAGCGCGTGGCGCCGGTGCTTCGCCGGCTGGTCTCGCCGACCAAGACGCGCGCGCGTATCTATGACCGCGACGGCGTGCTGATCCTCGACAGCCGCAATCTGTACGGCCGCGGCGATGTGCTGCGCTTCGATCTGCCGCCGCCGGACGCCGAAAATCCCGGGATCATGGAGCGCGGCTTCATCGCCATGCGCCGCTGGTTCGGGCGCGGCGACCTGCCGCTCTACAAAGAGCTCGGACCGGAGAACGGCAAGGGCTATCCGGAGGTGGGGCAGGCGCTCGGCGGTCTACATGCCAGCATGGTGCGGGTCAACGACCGCGGCGAGGTGATCGTCTCGGTCGCGGTGCCGGTGCAGCGCTTCCGCGCCGTGCGCGGCGCGCTGATGCTGTCGACGCAAGGCGCCGACATCGACGACATGGTGGAGGCCGAGCGGCTCGCCATCGTCAAGGTATTCCTGGTCGCCGCCGCCGTCATGGTGGTGCTCTCGATGCTGCTGGCCGGCACCATCGCCGGCCCGGTGCGGCGGCTGGCCGAAGGCGCCGAGCGCGTGCGGCGGGGCATT
>DAIMKK010000003.1:8153-23608 GCA_036721745.1 Pseudolabrys sp.
CGCGCTACGCGACATGACCAGCGCGCTCTATACCCGCATCGAGGCGATCGAAAGCTTCGCCGCCGACGTGGCGCACGAATTGCGCAATCCGCTCACCTCGCTGCGCTCGGCGGTGGAGACGCTGCCGATGGCAAAGACCGACGCGAACCGCAAGCGCCTGCTCGACGTCATCGAGCACGACGTGAAGCGACTCGACCGCCTGATCTCGGATATTTCCGATGCCAGCCGTCTCGATGCCGAGCTGCAGCGTCAGGAAGCCAGCAATGTCGATCTGGCCAAGCTGCTCGACGCGCTGGTGACCGCGGCCAACGAGGTGCGCCCCGACGGCGTCGGCGTCGCTCTCACATTCGAAGGCGGCAGCCGGGCAGTTTTCAAAGTACCGGGCCATGACTCGCGGCTCGGCCAGGTGGTCAGCAACCTGATCGACAATGCGCGCTCGTTCTCGCCGCCCGGCGGCACCGTGCGCATCAACTGCCGGCGACTGAAGAACGAGGTGGAAATCGTGGTCGACGACGATGGCCCCGGCATCCGCCCGGAAGCCTTGGATAAAGTGTTCGAGCGTTTCTACACCGACCGACCGCACCAGGGCTTCGGGCAGAATTCCGGTCTCGGCCTGTCGATCTCCAAGCAGATCGTCGAAGCCCATGGCGGCAGCATCCGGGTTGAAAACCGCACCAGCGTCGTTGCCGCCGGACAAGAGCCGCGCGTGTTCGGCGCACGCTTCGTGGTGCGGCTACCGGCGACGTGATGGCGGCCGACACGGCAACCATCCACGCCTCCGCCGTGCTGATCGGACCGAAGGCGGTGCTGATCCGCGGCCCGGCCGGCTCCGGCAAATCGCGGTTGGTGTGGGATGTCCTGCAAGCGGCGGCGCAAGGTGCCCTGCCCTTCGCACGGTTGGTTGGCGACGACCGGGTTCACGTCGAAACGCACTCCGGCTGTCTGCTGGTACGCCCAGTCGCACAACTTGCTGGCCTGCTGGAAATTCGCGGTCTCGGCATCAGGCGCCTGCCCTACGAGCCGGTGGCGGCGGTCGGCCTGGTCGTGGATTTGGCAGCCGAGGATGCCACCCGGCACCCGCAAGGGGCGGCAACGACCGTTATTGCCGGGCTTTCTTTGCCCCGGTTTGTTGTCGCACCAGGAATGACGGCCCTGCCTATGGTGTTGGCGTACCTTAAGTCATCCACCGCCGGCATTTGACCTCAGACCCGCATCCGGGCTAACCCCCGGCTCCCGCTAGCGGTTGAAAAAATTAACTATAACGGGCCTAGGATCGCCGCCGCCGAAAACGGACACTTCAGAGCCCCCCTTTGGCCCCACCTTTTCGCAGTGCAGCAGAGCGCCTATATAGCGAGGCAAGCCCTTGCAACGGGCCTTCGAATGGGCCTCAATGCGCCCCCATTCGTGCGGCGCAACGTAGCGCCCGCGAGGAGTTCGGGATGATCGGCCTCGTACTTGTGACCCACGGGCGGCTCGCCATCGAGTTCCGCTCAGCGCTGGAGCATGTGGTCGGCCCCCAGCGCCAGATCGAGGCGGTGACCATCGGCCCCGACGACGACGTCGAGCAGTGCCGAAAAAATATCGTCGACGCGGTCAAGCGGGTCGATAGTGGCGACGGCGTCGCCATCCTCACCGACATGTTCGGCGGCACGCCCTCCAATCTTGCGATTTCGGTCATGAGCCAGCCCAAGGTCGAAGTGCTCGCCGGCATCAATCTGCCGATGCTGATCAAACTCGCCAAAGTGCGCGAGACCTGCCCGCTCGAACAAGCGGTTGCCGCCGCCCAGGAAGCCGGGCGCAAATACTGCACGATCGCCAGCCGGGTGCTGACCGGTAAATGAACGGCCCCGTTCAAGCGGACGGCGATCTCCCCCAGGCCAGCTCCGCCACCGTCGTGCGCGAGATCGAGATTATCAACAAGAAGGGCCTGCACGCCCGCGCCTCAGCCAAATTCGTGCAGACCGCCGAACAATTCGACGCCGACATCACCGTGACCCGCGGTCAAGAAAGCGTCGGCGGCACCTCGATCATGGGCCTGATGATGCTGGCCGCGGGGCCCGGCGTTACCATCACGATCCAGGCCGCCGGCGCAGACGCGGCGGCCGCGGTGGACGCGCTGTGCGCGCTCATCGCCGCGCGTTTCGGCGAAGAAGATTAAACGCCGCGCCGACCGGCCCGCGGCCATTCAGCACGCGACACCTGTGCTACCATGGCAACGCGCCCTTTGAGCGGCGCGGGGGAGAGCACGCATGATCGACAAAAAGGTAGAGGAAAAAAGCCGGTCGACGCACCGCAGCACCCGGGCGCCACCATCCGCTATCTCGACCGGCCCGATTGTTTGGAGACATTCGCCGACAGCATCACCGGCGTGACATTTGACGGGCAGACCTTGCGGCTGGAATTCTCCATCACCCGCATGGACGATGTGAAGCCGAATTCACCGGTCAGCGGCCGGCGCTACCCGGTCTGCCGCCTGGTGCTGCAACCCCTCGCCGCGGTTGACCTGATCAACCGCATGCAGCAGGTCGGCGCCGCTCTCACCAAGGCGGGCGTCGTGAAGGCCACGCCGCCGGCCTCCCCGCAGGGCAACGGCGAAAGGTGATTGCGCCCGGCCTTACAGCTCAAATCTACATAAAGAAATCTTTATATATGCGTTGCGGGGGCGGCGGCGGCCTGTTATAGGCTCGGGCCAACGAGCCAGCATTTTCACGCGTGCCGCATAGGACCGTCATGACCGCATCCGCAAAATCGAAAGCCAAGACCACCGACTACGTCGTCAAGGACATCGCGCTCGCGGCCTGGGGCCGCAACGAGATCAACATCGCCGAGACCGAAATGCCCGGCTTAATGGCGACGCGCGAGGAATATGGTCCCGAGCAGCCGCTGCGCGGCGCCCGCATCGCTGGCTCGCTGCACATGACGATCCAGACCGCGGTGCTGATCGAGACGCTCACGCATTTGGGCGCCGACGTGCGCTGGGCCTCCTGCAATATTTATTCGACGCAAGACCATGCCGCCGCCGCGATCGCGCAGGCCGGCACGCCGGTGTTCGCGGTCAAAGGCGAGAGCCTCACCGAATACTGGGATTACACCCACCGCATCTTCGAATGGCATGACGGCGGTTTCCCGAACATGATCCTCGACGACGGCGGCGATGCGACGCTCTTGCTGCATCTCGGCATGCAGGCCGAGACCAATGCCGACGTGCTCAAGCACCCGGGCAACGAAGAAGAGGAAGTTCTGTTCGCCGCCATCAAGATGCGGATGAAGGAACAGCCCGGCTGGTACACCAAGCTCGCCAAGGAAGTGCGCGGCGTCACCGAGGAGACCACCACCGGCGTGCACCGGCTCTACCAGATGGCCAAGGAAGGCCGCCTGCTGTTCCCGGCGATCAACGTCAACGACAGCGTCACCAAGTCGAAGTTCGACAACCTCTACGGCTGCCGCGAGTCGCTGGTCGACGGCATCCGCCGCGGCACCGACGTGATGATGGCGGGCAAGGTGGCGATGGTCGCCGGCTTCGGCGACGTCGGCAAAGGCTCGGCCGCTTCGCTGCGCCAGGCCGGCTGCCGCGTGCTGGTGTCGGAAGTCGATCCGATCTGCGCGCTGCAGGCGGCGATGGAAGGCTACGAAGTCGTCACCATGGAAGAGGCCGCGCAGCGTGCCGACATTTTCGTCACCGCCACCGGCAATGTGGACGTGATCACCATCGAGCACATGCGCAAGATGAAGCACCGCGCTATTGTCTGCAACATCGGCCACTTCGACTCAGAGATCCAGATCGCCTCATTGCGCAATCTGAAATGGCACAACATCAAGCCGCAGGTGGACGAGGTCGAATTCGCCGACGGCAAGCGCATCATCCTGCTGTCGGAAGGCCGCCTGGTGAACCTCGGCAACGCCATGGGCCATCCGAGCTTCGTGATGTCGTCGTCCTTCACCAACCAGACGCTGGCGCAGATCGAATTGTGGACCAATCCCGGCAAGTACAAGAACCAGGTCTACACGCTGCCCAAACACCTCGACGAAAAAGTCGCGCGGCTGCATCTCGACAAGATCGGCGTCAAGCTCACCAAGCTCTCCGACAAGCAGTCGGCCTATATCGGCGTGCCGCAGGAAGGCCCGTTCAAGAGCGATCATTATCGGTATTGAGGCGGCCGGGCGGCGCTACTGGCGCGGCAGGAACTGCAAGATCACCGGCGATGCGATCAGCATGATCAGCGGCAGCGCCACCGCGAAGGCGAGCAGGCGGCGCGTGTCCACGCCCGAGATCGTCATCGCCGGCGGCGACAGCAGCAGGACGGGCAGCAGCGTCCAGGCCGACATCGACCACAGCGAGGTGATGTCGGTACCGCTGGCGAGCGCGCCAACCACGGGAAGCAGCAAGGGTCCCCAGAATGCCGCCGCCGCCAGCCGGCGGTCGGTCTCGGCCGGCCACATCATATCGGCGAGCGCCGTGCGGCTTGGGCGCGCGGCGATCAATGCAATAATCACCGGGATCGCCACATAGCCGGCCGAGCCGGCGAGATAGCCGAGCGCACCGACGACGGTCGCGCCAAACGGCTTTTCGCCATGCACGACCATGGCGTAGGCGAACGGCTCGAAATGATGCTGATAGAGCCAGACGAGATGCGGCGCGATCGCAACGAGACCGACGGCAATCGTGATCCAAGGCGCCGCCGAACGGAAATAGGCGCCGCGGCGTTTGTCGATCAGCGCGGCGACGACCAGCCCGGCGATCAAAAAGATCGACCAGTATTTGCCCAGCATGGCGGCGGCGGCACCGGCGCCGGCCAGCGCGGCATAAAACGCGCTGCGCGTCGTGTAGGAACGCAGGAACCACAGCGTGGTCGCCGCCCACAGCGGCATCAGCACGGTGTTCACATTGAACTTCAGCGCATGGAAATTGAAGAATGGAACGAGCGTGAGCAGCGCGATGCCGAAAATCCGTTTTTCGATATCGAGATAGTCGGCCGACAGCCGCCACACGATCCACAGCGCGATCGCCGGCATCAACATCGCCAGAAGATAATAGGACCACGCGGCGACCAGAAATACGCTGAACCATAGCCACACGATGGCGGCGGCGAGCGGCGGATGCTTGTAGCCCCAGGCCAGATGACGCGACCAGTCGAGCAGCTCGGTCATGTCGGGATGCAAGCCCTGGCCGCTTTTGGCGATGGTGCCGTAGATCGTCCACAGCACCGCATAGACCGCGAGCGCCAGCACGACGTTGCGCTCGCGCCGCGCCGGATCGATCAGCGCGCCGCGTAGGGCGTCAATGGGTGAAAGCAGGCGCATTTATTGGGTTCTATCGCATGAGGAGCAAAAATCGTCCATGCCGCAAGGGATTAAGCCCGCCCGTCGCTTGAAGGTGACGATGGCGAGTGTTATCTCGCCGCCATGACGGCGGTCCCGATCCAGAATATCCGCAATTTCTCCATCGTCGCGCATATCGACCACGGCAAATCCACGCTGGCCGACCGGCTGATCCAGCTCACCGGCGGGCTCGAATTGCGCGAAATGAAGGAGCAGGTGCTCGATTCCATGGACATCGAGCGCGAGCGCGGCATAACGATCAAGGCGCAGACCGTGCGGCTCAATTACAAGGCGCGCGACGGCAAAGACTACATCCTCAATCTGATCGACACCCCCGGCCACGTCGATTTCGCCTATGAGGTCAACCGCTCGCTCGCCGCCTGCGAGGGCTCGCTTTTGGTGGTCGACGCCAGCCAGGGCGTCGAGGCGCAGACGCTCGCCAACGTCTATCACGCCATCGATGCCGGCCACGAAATCGTGCCGGTGCTCAACAAGGTCGATCTGCCGGCGGCCGAGCCGGAAGCGGTCAAGAAACAAATCGAGGACGTGATCGGGCTCGACGCCTCCAACGCGATCATGATCTCGGCCAAGACCGGCGAGAATGTTCCTGAAGTGCTGGAGGCCATCGTCACCCGCCTGCCGCCGCCGAAAGGCGACCGCGACGCCCCGCTCAAGGCGCTGCTGGTCGATAGTTGGTACGACGTCTATCTGGGCGTCGTGGTGCTGGTGCGCGTGGTCGACGGCGTGCTCAAGAAGGGCCAGCGCATCCGCATGATCGGCATCGCCGCGCACTATGAAGTTGATCGCGTCGGCGTGTTCAAGCCCAAGCTCACGCAAGTCGACGAGCTCGGCCCGGGCGAGATCGGCATGCTCACCGCCTCGATCAAGGAAGTCGCCGACACGCGCGTGGGCGACACCATCACCGACGAGCGCAATCCGGTGGACGAACCGCTACCCGGTTTCCGCCCGGCGATCCCGGTGGTGTTCTGCGGCCTGTTCCCGGTCGACGCCGCCAATTTCGAGGACCTGCGCGCGGCCATGGGCCGGCTGCGGCTCAACGACGCCAGCTTCTCTTACGAGATGGAGACGAGCGCCGCGCTCGGTTTCGGTTTCCGCTGCGGCTTCCTCGGCCTGCTGCATCTGGAGATCATCCAGGAACGGCTGGCGCGCGAGTTCAATCTCGATCTGATCGCGACCGCGCCCTCGGTGATCTACAAGATGAAACTGCGCAACGGCAAGGAAATCGAGATCCATAATCCGATCGACATGCCGGACCCGACGCAGATCTTGACCATGGAAGAGCCGTGGATCGAGGCGACGATTTTGACGCCGGACGAATATCTCGGCTCGGTATTGAAACTCTGCCAGGACCGCCGCGGCGCCCAGAAAGAGCTCACTTACGTTGGCAACCGCGCCATGGTGAAATACGACCTGCCGCTCAACGAGGTGGTGTTCGATTTCTACGACCGGCTGAAATCGGTGTCGCGCGGTTACGCCTCGTTCGACTATCACCTCACCGATTACAAGGAAGCCGATCTGGTCAAGCTGCAGATGCTGGTCAATAGCGATCCGGTGGACGCGCTCGCCATGCTGGTGCATCGCACGAGAGCCGAGCAGCGCGGCCGCGCCATGGCGGAGAAGCTGAAAGAACTGATTCCGCCGCACATGTTCGTGGTGCCGATCCAGGCCGCGATCGGCGGCAAGATCATCGCGCGCGAGACCGTGCGCGCCTTCCGCAAGGACGTCACCGCCAAATGCTACGGCGGCGACGCCACCCGCAAGCGCAAGCTGCTGGACAAGCAGAAGGAAGGCAAAAAGAAGATGCGGCAATTCGGCAAGGTCGATATCCCGCAGGAAGCGTTTATCGCGGCGCTGAAGGTGGATGTGTAGGAGCCAATCTTTATTGAGTTTCAGACAATGGATAAAGCCGGGCTAAAAGCAGCAAGCGAATGTTTAACGCGAGCGAAGGCTGCCTTGGAAGCGATGGAAGGTTCAGAAAAACTGGAAGATATCGAAAGCGCCTGGTCGGATTTCTTAACTGCGGCAAATCGAATTTTCTCAAAGCTTGAGCAAGGCGCTAAAGCAACCGAAAAAAGTATGGGCTGGTTCGGACAAAAAAGCACGAACGAAAGACTGACTCATTTCTTCGCTACATACATCATGCGAGAAATGTTGACGAACACGGTTTAGCCCGCGTCACCGAAAAAACTGCGGGCGGACTAGCGCTTGGGGTAGGACCTGGAGCGTGGCGGTTCGATGGGACGATCGGGGCCCCAGGGAACTATGAAGGTTACGGCGCTTGGAGGCCAAGTCCCTGGTGAGAGTAAATTTGTAGAGGTCATCCCGGCCAAAGTTCGATTAATTGATGTGATCGATAGGGGTGTTAAGTATGAGACCCCAAGAGGCCAAGGAAGCGAAGAGCTCACCCCCATTGATGTTGCAAAAGCAACCCTCATCTCGATGGGCAAGATTCTGAAAGAAGCAGAAGAACTGATCGCGGTCTGACACGTCCCCGCGAAGGTGGGGGCCAGCAGAACAAAAAATTAGATACCCGAACGTAAGCGAAAATCGATTCAGGCTAAATCTCTGCGGTCACTCGCGAAAACCCAACTTAAAAAACTTATCCCCGCTCTCCAAACCGCCCTTATATTCACCGCGCCTTGTTCGGCGTCGGACGTCATCTCGAGTGACGTTTGATGGCGGAACAAGGTGCGGTGCGCCGACAACGCGCATCGCAGTCAAGCCTGCGCAGACCGCGCAAGCTTGATGGATGGAGCGCCAGGGGGGCGCAGCCCGCTTCGCCAAGCGGGCGCGCGCCTCGCAAGGCGCGCGGCGGGTTGCGCCAAACCCGCCAAGGGGCGCTTCGCCAGCGCCCTGGCGCCCTCCCGGCGCTCCATTCCCCTTTGGGGAAACGGAAAAAGGGAAGCCGGCCTTCCCGGGGCCGCAAAGAATACGGGCGACGGCGCTTGTCCGAAAATTGCGACGGAACCGCATGACATTTCGGCGCGTTCAATCCTCATGTGACCACGTGAGGAGGAGACGTCTCATGCCGCGCGGCAGCAAAGCGAGTTACAGCAACAAGCAGAAGCGCAAGGCGCGCCACATCGAGAAAGGCTACGAACGGCGCGGCGTATCGCGTCGCGAAGCCGAGCGGCGCGCCTGGGCGACGGTCAACCGGGAATCGGGCGGCGGCAAGAAGAGCGGTTCCGGCCGCGGCAAGAAGGAAAGCCACGCCTCCTCGTGCAAGGGCGGGCGCATTGGCGGCCGCGCTTCGGCGCATCGCTCGGCGGCGGCGCGCTCGCGCTCGGCACGCAAGGCGGCGCGCACCCGCAAAGCGCGCGGGCATTAATATGGGCGCAGCCGCGCCGTCAGCGGCGGTGCCAAGATGGCGATGAGAAGAAGAAGTTCGGCGCGTCACTCACGGGCTGATCTTCGCTAAAGGAAGGCTGTGAAGGTGCCGCCGGGCGGACGCGAGGCCGTTCGGACTTCTCCGCGTCGCGCGCGCGGCTGCGTGCCGCCGGCTCCGGCCGGTCGCCGGTCACCACGATGGTGGTTTCGCCGACGCGCTCCTTCACCAGCGCAAACAAAATGGCGGCATTGGCAGGATGCAGGCGGATGCAGCCGTGCGAAGCCGGCCGGCCGAGATGCGAGATCTCGTAAGAGCCGTGGATGGCGTAGCCTTCGTTGAAGAAGATCGAATAGGGCATCGGCGACCAATCGTACTTGCGCGAGAACCATTTGCGCTCGAGCCGCTGCGGCTTGTAGCTGCCGTTCGGCGTGCGGTAGCCCATGCGCGCGGTCGACACCGGCCATTGATAGCGCGGCGCGCCGTCGACCGCGACCGACAGGCGCTGCGCCGATTTGTCCACGGTCACGACGATGCCGGCTTGCGCGGGCGTGAGGCCGCCGGCGAGGACGGCGACAGCGGCAAGGACAACGGCGAAACGCGGCATCGCGAGCTTTTCCGGGGGCGAGTTGCGGGGACATCTTGGCAAGAATTACTGAATTTTGCCTAAAATCCCGCGATTTCGGTTGCTACCCGCGCCTCGCCGTCATTTCCCCGCATTTAACCTGACAGTCGAAGCCAGAATCGTTAAATCGGAAGCATCATGATCGCCCGAATCGCCACCGCGTTTGCCCTGTCGCTCGCATTTGCCGGCGCGCTTGCCGGCAACAGCCGCGCGCAGACGCCGCAACCGGCGAAACCGGCCGTCGCCACGCCGATGCCGCCGGCTAAGCCCGCGGTCGCGGAAGAAAAACTGCCGGCCAAGGTTCTGTTTTCGAAGGCCAAGCTGCCGAGCCTCGGCCATGCGATGGCGATCGGCTACTACCCGCGCGGCTGTCTGCAAGGCGGCGTCGAGTTGCCGGTCGACGGGCCGAACTGGCAGGTGATGCGGCTGTCGCGCAATCGCAATTGGGGTCATCCGGAGCTGGTCACTTTCCTGGAACGGTTCGCGCCGCTCGCCGCCAAGGCGACCGGCTGGAAGGGCATCATGGTCGGCGACATGGCGCAGCCGCGCGGCGGGCCGCTGCCATCGGACCACGCCAGCCACCAGATCGGCCTCGATGTCGACATCTGGTTCATGCCGATGCCGAACCACACGCTGAGCAAAGAAGAGCGCGAAAAGATTTCCGCCATCAATCTCGTCGCCCCCGACAGACTGCGCGTCAATCCGCAAACCTGGACGCCGGCCGACGTCGCCTTCATCCGCACCGCGGCCGAACAGCCCGAAGTCGAGCGCGTATTGGTCAACGCCGCGATCAAGAAGGAACTGTGCCGCGTCGAGGACAAAAAGCATAACGGCTGGATGTCCAAGGTGCGGCCCTGGTACGGCCACGACGACCACATCCACGTGCGGCTGAAATGCCCGCCCGACTCGCCGAATTGCCGCAAGCAACCGCCGGTGCCCGTTGGCGACGGCTGCGACAAGAAGGATTTGGACTTCTGGTTCAAGGACTCCATCCTGCATCCCAAGCCGGGTCCGCCGCCGAAAGTCCCGCCCAAGCCGATCACGCTCGCCGACCTGCCGCCCGCCTGCAAAAACGTGCTGGACGCGCCGGCCAATCCCAAGGCGGTCGAGCGTTAGCCACCGCCCGTTCCCGCAGCGGCGCGGCATTGGTGTATAAACAGCGCCATGACCGACAAGATCGCGGCCTTACGCGAACTGGAAAAGAAGATTCTCTGGCTCGCGAGCTGGACGATCCATAACGCCAACCATCTGCGCGAAAATTCCGACGGCTTGAAGGTCGGCGGCCATCAGGCCTCGTCGGCCTCGCTCGCCACCATCATGACCGCGCTTTACCTCGACGTGCTGCGGCCGCAAGACCGCGTGGCGGTGAAGCCGCATGCCTCGCCGATCTTCCACGCCATCCAATATTTGCTCGGCAAGCAGACTCAGCGAAGGCTGGAAGCGTTCCGCGGCTACAAGGGCGCGCAGAGCTACCCCTCCCGCACCAAGGATGCCGACGACGTCGACTTCTCCACCGGCTCGGTCGGCTTGGGCGTGGCACAGACACTGTTCTCCTCGCTGACGCAGGACTATGTGCGCGCGCATGGCTGGGGTTTGAGCCGGCCCGAGGGGCGCATGGTCGCGCTGGTCGGCGACGCCGAGCTCGACGAAGGCAACATCTTCGAAGCGCTGCTCGAAGGCTGGAAACAAGGCCTGCGCAATTGCTGGTGGATCATCGACTACAACCGGCAGAGTCTGGACGCCGTCGTGCGCGAAGGCCTGTGGGAGCGCTACGAGCAGCTGTTCAAGAATTTCGGCTGGGACGTGGTGATCCTAAAATACGGCTCGCTGCAACAGGCCGCGTTCAAGGAGCCGGGCGGCGAGCGCTTGCGGCAATGGATCGACAAATGCCCGAACCAGCTTTATTCCGCGCTGGTGTTCGCCGGCGGCGCCGCCTGGCGCAAGCGGCTCAACGACGAGATCGGCGACCAGGGCGACGTGACGCGTCTGCTCGAGAAACGCTCTGACGACGAGCTTGCCGCCTTGATGAACAATCTCGGCGGTCACGATCTGCCGTCGGTACTCGAGGCTTTTCATGCCGCCACCAGCGACAAGCCGACCTGCTTCATCTGTTACACGGTGAAGGGTTTCGGCCTGCCGATGGCGGGCCACAAGGACAATCACGCCGGCCTGATGACGCCGGCGCAGATGGAGGTGTTCCGCAAGGCCATGGCGGTGCGCCCCGGCCACGAATGGGACAAGTTCGAAGGTCTCACGCTGCCTCTGGAAAAATTGCAGAAATTCCTCGAGCGCGTGCCGTTCGCCGCCGGCAAGGCGCGCCGACTCATTGCCCCGGCCATCGACGTACCGGAGACTTTGCCGATCAACATCCAGCCGACGATGGCGACGCAGACCGGCTTCGGCGCGTTGCTGAGCGAAATCGGCCGCGGCGACAGCGCCTTCGCCCAGCGCATTGTCACCACCTCGCCGGATGTCACCGTCTCCACCAATCTCGGCGCTTGGGTGAACCGGCGTGGGTTGTTTGCGCGCGAGGCGATGGCCGACGTGTTCAAGAGTGAGCACATCCCGTCGACGTTCAATTGGGAATTCTCGCCCAAGGGCCAGCACATCGAGCTCGGCATCGCCGAGATGAACCTGTTCATCCTGCTTTCGGCGCTCGGCCTGTCGCACTCGATCAACGGCGAGCGGCTGCTGCCGATCGGCACACTGTACGATCCCTTCATCGCGCGCGGGCTCGATGCGCTCAATTACGCCTGCTACCAGGATGCCCGCTTCATTTTGGTGGCGACGCCGTCGGGCATCACGCTGGCGGGCGAAGGCGGCGCGCACCAATCCATCGCGGAGCCGCTGATCGGGCTCGCGCAAGACGGCCTGGCGGCGTTCGAGCCGGCTTATGTCGACGAGTTGGCGGTCATCCTGCGCTGGGCCTTCGACTATATCCAGAAGGACGGCGACGCCGCTCCGTCGGAGCAAAATTGGCTGCGCGACGAGACCGGCGGCTCGGTTTACTTACGGCTGTCGACCCGGCCGGTCGAGCAGATCGAACGCAAGATGACGCCGGAGCTGGCGCAGCAGATCGTCGACGGCGCCTATTGGCTACGCAAGCCGGGGCCGAATGCGCAGGTGATGGTGGCCTTCAGCGGCGCGGTGGCGCCGGAAGCAATTGCCGCCGTCGGCCTGATGGCGGAGGACCGCCGCGACGTCGGCCTGCTCGCCGTCACCTCGGCCGACCGTCTCAATGCGGGCTGGAGCGCGGCGCAGCGCGCGCGCGAACGCGGCCTCGTGCATGCACGCTCGCATATCGAGCGGCTACTGGCTGGGGTGCCGCCGCATTGCGGCATCGTCAGCGTGCTCGACGGTCACCCGGCGACGTTAGCCTGGCTCGGTGCGGTTGCCGGCCACCGCACGCGCGCGCTCGGCGTCGAGCATTTCGGCCAGACCGGCTCGCTCGCCGAACTCTACCGGCACTACGGCATCGATGCCAACGCCATCATCGCGGCCGCGCAAGCGATCGCGCCGGGTAAGCCGATCAGGCACCTCAAGGCGCTGCCGTAATTTACATTCGGCTCATCATGCCGATGCCGAACAGCGCGCCAATAATGCCGAAGACGACCAAGTAAACCACGAACAGGCAGACGATGACGGCGATCGTATAGATGATTGCCTTGCCTTCCGGCGGCTTCATCAGCGCAGCGATGCCGGTGTGCAGCAGATACACACTGTAGAGGCCGAGAATGCCGAGGACGCTCAAGGCCGGGATAATATTGAATACGCCGGCAACCCAGGCCGCCGTCGGCGCGTAGGCCGCCACCTTCATGGCGTTGTCGAAATTCTTTTGCCCATTGAACGTGCCGGCAAGAAAATCGATGACGTAGGCCATCACGAAAACACCGACCAGCCCCAGCACATAGGTGACGACCGCGTACATCAATCCGCCTACAATTCCAATGCCAGCGATGACCGTGCCGATGAACGAGGCCACCGCCGGAATCGCGGAGACGATGCAGACATAATTCGTGAACAGATAGCCGGCGTCGCCTGGCTCGCGTTCGATCACGGGCCATTCGGATTTCGGTTGCAGTAAGATCGCTTTCACGCGCTCGACGAGATTCATGACGCCCCTCCTGTGATTCTCGGGTTCAATCTTATCCCAATCGATCTTGCAAAATCATGGCCGCAGCCTTCTCCGCGATCATTATTGTCGGCGAATTGGTGTTGCCCGAGGTGATCGACGGCATCACCGAGGCATCGGCCACGCGCAAGCCATCGATGCCGATCACCCGCAGCCGGGCATCGACCACCGCATTCGCGTCGTCGGCGCGGCCCATGCGGGCGGTGCCCACCGGGTGGAAGATCGTCGTGCCGATGTCGCCCGCCGCCTTGACCAGCGCGGCCTCATCGTCGTCGCGCACCTGCGCGCCCGGCAGATATTCGACCGGGGAATATGGCCGCAGCGCCGGCTGCGCCACGATTTTACGCGTGACGCGGATCGCATCGGCGGCGACGCGTTTGTCTTCCGGCGTCGCCAGGTAATTCGGCCTGATCGCGGGAGCCGCGGCCGGATCGGCCGACTTCAGCGTCAGGCTGCCGCGGCTGGTCGGCCGCACATTGGTGACGCTGATGGTGAATGCCGGGAACGAATGCAGCGGGTCGCCGAACTTGTCGAGCGACAGCGGCTGAATGTGATACTGCAGATTGGCACGATCCTGCATGGAATCGGATTTGGTGAAAGCGCCGAGCTGCGACGGCGCCATGGTCAAGGGCCCGCGCCGGAACAAGGCATAATTGACGCCCATCCATGCGCGCGCCAGCAGCGACGAATACATCTCGTTCAGCGTCGTGATGCCGGTCACCTTGTAGATCATGCGCAGTTGCAGATGGTCATGCAGATTGGCGCCGACGCCCGGTTTGTCGAGCACGACGGGAATGCCGAATTGCGCAAGCTGCGCCGCGGGTCCCACGCCCGACAGCATCATGATTTGCGGCGAACCGATCGAGCCGGCCGCCAGGATGACCTCGCCGCGGCAACGCGCCGAACGCGCAACGCCATCTTGCCGCCAGCGCACGCCGGCGGCGCGCAATGGAGACTTGCCGTCGAACAGCAGGCCTTCGACCAGGCAGCCGGTTTCCAGATGCAGGTTTTGCCGGCCCAAGGCCGGCTTGAGGAACCCGCGCGCCGCCGACCAGCGCCGTCCGCGCTTCTGGTTGACGTGGAAATAACAGGAGCCCTCGTTGTCGCCGGTGTTGAAGTCGTTGACCGGCGCAATGCCGTATTGCGCCGCGGCCTCGCGCCAGACGTCGATAATATCCCAGCGGATGCGCGGAAATTCGACGCGCCATTCTCCGCCGACGCCGTGATGCTCGCTTGGCCCCAGAAAATTGTCTTCGTGCTTCTTGAAGTACGGCAGCACATCGTCCCACGACCAGCCGGGCAGTCCGAGCTGGCGCCAGTGATCGTAGTCGCCGGCCTGCCCGCGCATATAGACCATGGCGTTGATCGCCGAGGAGCCGCCGATCACCTTGCCGCGCGGATAATTGAGGCTGCGGCCGTTGAGGCCGGGCTCGGCTTCCGTCTTGAACATCCAGTCCGAGCGCGGGTTGCCGATGGCGAACAGATAGCCGACCGGAATGTGATACCAGATCCAATTGTCGCGCAGGCCTGCTTCCAGCAGCAGCACGCGGTTCTTCGGATCGGCCGACAGCCGGTTGGCCAGCACGCAGCCGGCCGAGCCCGCGCCCACCACGATATAGTCGAACTCGCCTTCTATGGACGCCGTGTCTGCCATTGCCGTTTTCTCGCCCCACCCGATTGGACTTTACCTCGGCCGACGAGACTTGCTAGGCTTCGCCCGACCTGCGGTGCACCGTGCGTGCGCTGCGAAAGGCGGAACGGCGGTTCCGACAACTGGTCACTTCCAATCCTTATGTGACGCCTGCCCGGCGCCAATGCGGCGCCTGCGGAGAACCGCCATGTTTGTACGGCTTTTTGCCATTCTCGGTTTTTTCGCCGCCGTCGCTGGCGCGCCGCAGCCGCTCGCCGCTCAGGAAAAGCCCCTGACGGTGTTTGCCGCCGCCTCGCTGAAAAATGCGCTCGACGACGCCAATGCGGACTTCAGCAAGACCAGCGGCGTCAAGGTGGTGGCGAGCTATGCCGCCTCCTCGGCG
>DAIMKK010000004.1:0-23493 GCA_036721745.1 Pseudolabrys sp.
ATCACGGTTAATAAATTATTTATCTGATTTATACATGCGATATAGTCTAGTCATCGTGACGCTACATTAAGCGACATGCCTCATATACTGCATGTCCTAAGCCGCGGCCCTGCTTGGGCTACTTCCAGCCGGCTATACAATACTGGGCGGCGACCGTTGTAAGGCAGCGTTATCTTCGGCCGTGCGAACGGCACCACCACAGGGCCGCGCCTGCCAGACACGCCATAAACCCGATCTTAACCGCGCGGGCGGATACCGGATTGACCGGTTTCTCGCGCGTCAGCCAGGCTCAAAGTAATGTTTGTCGAGCTGTATTCCTTCATTCTGGTCGCGGGCGCGACCCTTCTCAAGGTCCTTACGACTTCCATAGTCCTTGGCATCGTCTTTGCCCTGCTGACCCACTGGTCGGCCTGCAATCCGGGACCGCCCTGGTGGCGCAAGCGCCAGATCGTTGCCGACATCTGCTACTGGTTCGTGATCCCGCTGGTGTCGCGCTTCGTGCGCATCGGCTTGATGGTGATGGGCGCGGCCTACATCTACAACATTCATGGCGCTGACGATCTGATCAAATTCTACGATGACGGCTTCGGTCCGCTCGCCGCCATGCCGCTATGGGCGCAGGCGATCTTTTTCGTGCTCGCGTCGGATTTCCTGACCTATTGGATCCATCGCGCATATCATGGCGGCGGCTTGTGGAAATACCACGCCGTCCATCATTCATCGGAAGATCTCGACTGGATTTCAGCAGCGCGCTTCCATCCGGTCAACATCTTGCTCGGCACCGTCTTGGTCGATGTCGCGCTGCTGCTAGCCGGTATTTCGCCAAATATAATGCTGTGGGTCGGTCCATTCACGACCGCAACGTCGGCCTTCGTGCACGCCAACCTGAACTGGACGCTGGGACCGTTCAAATACGTGATCGCCGGCCCGGTCTTTCATCGCTGGCATCACACTTTGCCTGATCGCGGCGGCAACATGAACTTCGCCGGCACGTTTCCGATCTGGGATCTGCTGTTCGGCACTTGGTATATGCCGGAGAACGAGTTGCCGGATGCCTATGGCATTAACGACCAGAGCTTCCCGGAAAGTTTTGGCGCCCAGATGCTCTACCCATTTGGGCGCTGAACAAGTGTCTTTGCACTTCATTCACCTATTTACGGTCAAATCTTGAAGCCGGCTGGCCGCTGTTGCGGCGGGCGTCGTGGGCTGGAGAGGTCGATGTCAGCTGTCTTTGGGCGTCGCAGGCGATTTATCGGCGTTTGGGCATGGATGATCATTTTCGCAACCACGCTCGGCGTCCCCGCCCAAGCCGACACTCTGACAATCACTGTCGATCAGGCGCAGGTAGTGAAACTACCTGAACGGGTAGCCACCATCGTCATCGGGAATCCGTTGATCGCCGATGCCTCGCTGCAAGCGGGCGGCATCCTCGTGGTCACCGGCAAGGGGTATGGCTCCACCAGTCTCCTGGCGCTCGACCGCGCCGGGCAGGTGGTTATGGACAAGACGGTGCAGGTTCTGAGCGCGGCCAGCGGAGATCTAGTCACCGTATTCAAGGGCGTCGAACGCGAATCCTATAGCTGTGCCCCGGATTGTGAGCGTCGTCTTACGCTTGGCGATTCGCCAGCCTATTTCACCCCCATATTGTCGCAAGGCGCTTCCCGCAGTAGCCAAGCGCAAACGTCGGCTCCGGCGCGCTAAGTCTGCACCGGTCGTGATTCGACTGCGAACACGGTTAGCAATTGCTTACTTGATGCCTTTCTGTTCTCAAAATTGGAGCAAGAGTTTGACAATGCGCGCCTGCTAGGGTCTCGCGACAATTCAGCAGTGGAGATGGCTGCCATGTTCATTGCAATCCGATGCAAGGTTGCGGCTCGTGTGCGACTACTGCATACGGACCAACGCGGCAATATAGCCGTGATGATGGCCTTTCTATTACCCATCATTCTCGGAGGTTTGGGCCTCGGATTTGAGGCGTCGAACTGGTATTTGCAGACACGCGCAATGCAGAATGCCGCTGACTCGGCGGTGATTGCGGCGGCGACTAACAACGGCTCCAATTACGATGTCGAAGCCAAAGCGGTCGCCGCCCAATACGGATTTGTCGATGGCACCAATAATGTAACGGTAACCGCATCGAATACCGCCACGTGTCCCGCTGGGGGCAATACCTGTTACAGCGTGACAATTACCGGCATGGCCCCGCTCTTTTTATCTCAAGTCGTTGGTTATTCAGGTGACACCACGGTGAATGGTGTCAAAGAGAAAACTTTAAGCAGCGCAGCAATTGCTAACCAATCTACGGTGCTGCAGCCGATTTGCCTATTGGCGCTTAGCACCTCCGGCACAGCTCTTCGTACCAATGGCGCACCGAATTCGAACTTTACCGGCTGCACCATCATGTCGGATTCCGCATCCACCTGCAATGGCTCAAACCTCAACGCCACTTACGGTTTAGCCCACGGAACAAATAATGGATGCGGCAATAACCAACAATCAAACGTACCGATTGTAGCGGACCCATATAACGCTCTACACACCAAGATTCCGCCCAATACGTGCAGTTCGTATCCGCAAGAGACAAAGCATGGTTCGAATTGGTCCGGTGGCACCTCGTGGTCGGGCAACCAGAATTTGAGTGGCAGTGTGCAAATGTGCGGAGACGTGCGGCTCACCGGAAATGTGGTTATTAACACCGCGGATGACAAAACAGGGGCCGTTCTTGTCATCGAAAACGGACAACTGGATCTCAATGGCTTCACGCTGAGCACCGCCAATGGTTCTGCGGTCACCATCGTTTTCTCTGGTACTTCAGGAAACTACGAGCATATTCCTACTGATAATTCGACAGGTCAGGGCGGTGTACTCAACATCCAAGCGCCGAGCGGCTCGAACGCACTGTTTCAGGGCATGGCAATTTACCAAGACCCGACACTGACCACTGGCGTTGACATTACGTACAAAGGCAACAACCCGGATTGGAAAATTTCTGGCGGGGTTTATCTGCCAAATTCGAACGTCCAGATTAGTGGGGATGTCAGCCAATCGAGCAACGGGGAAGACTGCTTCACAATGATCACAAGCACGGTCTGGATAAACGGAACAAGCAATATTTACCAACAAACTCCCAATGGTTCTGGCTGTAAGCAAGCAGGATTAAACATGCCCAGCGCGACCATTCCGGGTAGAGCTAAATTGGTCTATTGAGCCATGCGAATGTTCCGAATATCGGCGAATGGAAAAACCCTCTGCGACCTCGTGAGGAATGCAACTAAGAAGGTCGCGGCCATAAGGTTGGATCAAAGGGGGACATCGGCGATTGAATTTTCATTTTTCGCCGGGCTGCTTTCACTTGCTATGCTGAATATGACCGACGTTTCAATATATCTCTACAAGCGCATGGAGATCGAGAACGCGGCTCAAATGGGAGCCCAAGCGGCCTGGAAAACTTGTGATCCAAACAATAACCAAGTTCCAGCCACGACGAATTGCCCTGGGTTGACGACCGCCATTACAAACGCAGTGCAGAGCACTTCGCTGGGAACATCTGTTTCATTACAATCTGGCTCCCCGGCAGAGGGATATTACTGCGTAAATAGTTCAGGCGCGCTTCAATACGTCAGCGGCGTTAGCAGCAAGCCCGCCGACTGCACGGCTGCGGGCATGCCCAGTTTGCAACCCGGAGATTACATCCAAATTGCAGCGACATTTGCCTACGCCCCGCTGTTTCCTGGCATAACCGTCGCCGGCAATTTCGCTTCACCAATCACCAAAACAGCATTGATACGATTGCAGTGATCGTGAGAAACTTCAAAATGACTAAATGGAACGACGAGCGCGGCACGACGGCAGTCGAATTTGCTATCGTTTCGCCAATTTTTATCGCCCTCGTAATTGGCATCCTCTATTTGTGCTTGTGTCTATTCCTTGTTGGCAGCCTGCATTACGCAGTGGAAGAAGGCGCGCGCTGTGCCTCGGTCAGAACAACGGTATGCAAAGATGCGACCACAACGGTCGCCTATGCGCAAAGCCGTTATTTGGGACCAAGTTCGCCCACTTTCACCTACGCCGCAGCCGCCTGTGGTAACTCCGTGAGTGGGTCAATAAATTACGTGGCGCAACTAGGTCTGACACAATTTACCGTTCCGATCGCGGCAACCGCGTGCTTCCCTTGAAAAAGCAGTCACATGGATAAACTTCGTTCCGCCGATGAGCTGGCCGGCCTGCGGCAGTTTCTAGAAAGGCTGGAATCTGGGTATGTGAGACTTCGCCGCAATCAAGTTGATGTCACGAGGAGCGAAATTGGTATTTTGAAGCGTGAGATCGCCCGTTTGGAGCGGATCCTCGGTTGCGCCAAGTCTTTAGGTCAAAATGCGCCTTTGGTTCGAACTGAAGGTAGAAGTCGCCAGCTGCGGCGATCAGCGTTATACTAAATGTTGAATAGACACCTTTGATGGTATGAACAAAGTTTTTAAACTGTTTGTCTTGCTGGGAGCACTCTGGGCGGTAGATGCCATCGCGTTCGGTGGACGCTATAGCAGGGCCGTTTTGGAAGACGGCAATGAACACGGCCAAACAGTTCAATACGAAATTCGAGACTGGTTCAAAAGGATCGGAATTTAAATTTCCGCTCAGACTTATTGAGCTGTGATCGCTGAAGCGACCGACATGCGCATTAATCATCAGATCGACACAGGGTCGACCGCCAAATCTTTGAGCAATTTGATCAACACGGACCGGCGAGTTGACGGTAGCCTGGAGCACCATCCTTAAATGGGACCACGCCGAGTGTTCGGCGGTCTCAATTCTTACGGCACCGACGGTGACGAGCTCGTGGTGTTTTTCGACGTTGCTGTCAAGTCCCGGCGTCAGGCGAGGGCATCAAAGACCGAGGGCCCTTTTTCGACCAGCCGCCGCGTTGCGCAAGCATCTGCCGCAGATAGCTGACATTGGCGGCGGCTTCGTCCGCCGGCAAATCGGCACGAGCGATGGTCTCAGCTTCTGCGAAGCGGCCCTCCAGGCCGACGACCAGCGCGAGGTTCTGTCGCACCCTGGGCGCCGCACCGGGGCGCCCCACGGCCTTCCGCAGGGTAGCCTCGGCTCGCTGCAGGTCCTTGGTCAGTGCGTAGGACAGGCCAAGATTGGACAAGACTGATGGCTCATCCGGCATGATTTTGACAGCGGCCGAATAGTGCTGCTGCGCTTCCACGTGGCGGCCCAATTGATCGAGCACCGCTCCTTGCGCGTTGAGCACCCGCCAATCCGGATTGTCCGGTGTATGTGCCCGGCTCAGGACATCGAGCGCCTGATTGTAGTCGCCGGCCTCGGCCAACGCGCGGCCGTAGGCGCCGAGCAGCGGCATATTGTGTGGATTGCGGATCGCGGCCGTCTCCAGGACAGCGACCGCCTGGGCGTGCTGGTCGGTGGCGCGCAAGGCCTGGGCGTAGCCAATCGCAGCTTCGGCGTCGTCGGGTTTTTCGCGGTAGCGGGCGCCCCAGACCTCAAGCTGGCGCCGCCAGTCGGCGTCGCTGCGCGGGGCGTTATTCGCACTGATCGAGCCGGTTGTGTCATCGCCGGTGGTCTTGCAGCCGGCCATCGACACGGCCAACACGGCCACGACAGCGGCGGTGGCAAGTAGGCGGGCGGCGCGGGCCGTTCTAGGACGAGGCTGGCATTCCAACGGCATTTCCGAGCAATAAAACGTTAACCCTAACGAGAGGTTAACTTGTAAACTCGGGCCCAACCCCGGTTTAGGATCGTCGCATGAATTTGGGTCTCAGCAAGGACGAAATCGCGCTCCAGGCGCGCGCCCGCGCCTTTTCGCAAGACGTGGTGCGACCGCGCGCCGCGGCCATCGACCGCGACGAGCAATACCCGTGGGACCTCGTGAAGGCGCTTGCCGAGGCCGGCTTCCTGGGCATGACGCTACCGAAGGCCTTGGGCGGCAAGGACGCGTCCTTCCTCGACGCCGTGCTGGTGATCGAGGAAATGGCGAAATCCTGCACGGTCACCGCGCGCATCGTGGTCGAGACCAACATGGGCGCGATCTCGACGGTAATGGCCTATGGCAGCGAGGCGCAGAAAAAGCTCGCCGCGCGGCTGGTGCTCGCAGGCGACAAGCCGGCGATCTGCATCACCGAGCCGGACGCCGGTTCCGACGCGCTCGCCATGACGACGCGCGCCGACCGCCGCGGCGACGTTTACGTCATCAACGGAAAGAAGCACTGGATCACCGGCGCCGGCGTTGCCCGCCTACATCTGATTTTTGCGCGCGTGTTCGACGAGCGCGGCAGCGAGCTCGGCATCGGCGGCTTCTTGGCCGTGCGCCAAGAAAACGAAAAAGCGTCAAAAGGCCTGCGCATCGGCAAACGCGAACAGACCATGGGCCTGCGCGGCATGCCGGAAGGCGAACTGGTGTTCGAGAACCTCGAAGTGCCGGCGGATATGGCGGTGCTGCCGCCGTCCGGCTTTCGCCGCGGCTTCGCCTACCTGATGAACGCCTATAACAGCCAACGCGTCGGCGCCGGCACGGTGGCGATGGGGATTGCCGCCGGCGCGCTCGAGCACGCGCTCGAATGGGCAAAGACGCGCGAGCAGTTCGGCCGTCCGATCGGCGAATTCCAGGGGCTGCAATGGATGCTCGCCGACATGCAGACTCAGCTCACCGCGGCACGGCTGATGCTCTACACGGCGGCGCGTTCGCGCGGGCCGCACGGCAGCGCCTTCCCCGATCCGATGCTGGCGGCGCAAGCGAAAATCTTCGCCTCCGAGAGCGCAATCAAAATCGTCAACGATGCGCTGCAATTTTTCGGCGCGCGCGGCTACTCGCGTGAGCTGCCGCTCGAACGCATGGCGCGCGACGTGCGCATGTTCACCATCGGCGGCGGCACCGCGCAGGTGCTGCGCACGCTGGTCGCGTCGAAAATGCTGGGCTGGAAGCTGCCGCAGACCCGCGACGGCTATGCGCCGAAACCTCCTATGCGCGACGCCGCGGAGTAACCATGCATCCGATTTTCGCGAGGCCCGGCGAGAAAGCGGTGCCGATCCTGTTCGTTACCGCCGCCACGTTCGACAAGGCGATCGAGGTTATCGATGATCGCGAGCGCACGTTCTTGCGCGCCGCCGGCTACGAGCCGAAGCCGGGGCGGCATCTCGCCGTTCCCGAGCCTGACGGGAAACTCGCCGGCGCGCTGTTCGGCCTGGAAAACTCGGACGAGCCGGTGAAAGACCTGTTCCGGCCCGGGCAATTGTCCACTTTGCTCCCGGCGGGCACCTACCGCTTTGCCAATGCGCCACATGATGCGCGACTGGCCGCGCTCGCCTTCGCGCTCGGCGCCTACCAATTCACCCGCTACCGCAAGGCGGACGCGCGCAACGTGCGACTGGTGGTCCCCGAGGGCGTCGACGGCGACGATCTCACCCGCATCGTCGAGGGCGTGACGCTGGCGCGCGATCTCATCAATACGCCATCCAACGACATGGGGCCGGCCGAGCTGGAAGAAGCCGCCCGCGCGCTCACCAAGCAGCATGGCGCAGCCATAAAGGTCACCACAGGCGATGCGCTCGCGAAAGATTTCCCGCTTGTTCACGCGGTCGGCGCCGGCTCGCCGCGCAGCGCCCGCCTGATCGACATGACTTGGGGCAACGAAAACGATCCCAAGATCACGCTGGTCGGCAAGGGCGTATGCTTCGACACCGGCGGGCTCGACATCAAGAACGACGCCGGCATGCTCAACATGAAGAAGGATATGGCCGGCGGCGCTACGGCACTCGGGCTCGCGCACATGATCATGGCACGCAAGCTCAAACTGCGGCTGCGCGTGATCGTCCCGGCGGTCGAGAATTCCATCTCCGGCACCAGCTTCCGCCCACGCGACATTTACACGTCGCGCAAAGGCATCAGCGTCGAGATCGGCAATACCGACGCGGAAGGCCGGCTGGTCCTGGCCGATGCGCTCACCCTCGCCGACGAGGATAGACCGGCGCTGGTCGCCGATTTCGCCACACTCACCGGAGCGGCGCGGGTGGCGCTCGGTCCCGACGTGCCGGCGGCCTTCACCGATGACGATGGCCTCGCAGACGAACTCGCGCACTACGCGGCGTCCGAGAACGACCCGCTTTGGCGCATGCCGCTGTGGCGGCCCTACGAGGCGATGCTCGATTCCAAGGTGGCCGATACAAATAACGTCAGTACCGGTGGCCAGGGCGGCGCCATCACCGCGGCGCTGTTCCTGCGCAAGTTCGTGAGCGCCAAATCCTGGTTGCATCTCGACATCTTCGCCTGGACTCCCACCGCCAAGCCCGGCCGGCCGGAAGGCGCCGAATTGCAGTCGGCACGCGCGCTCTACGCGCTGCTCTGCGCGCGTTACACGTAAAGCTATGGTCGCGCTCGACCCCCGCATCAATCCGTTCCGCCCCGAGATCGCGGCGAAATATCTGCAAGGCCATGTTGAGGCCGCTCGCTTCGTCGAAGGTGCGCGCCACGAGGTGGTCGAGCCGATCGCGGCCGTGCGCCGCACGCCATCGCATGAGGCGCGGCTCGACACGCAAGCGCTCCTGGGTGAGCGCGTCGTCGTTTACGAGACGACCGATGAGGGTTGGGCCTGGGGCCAGCTCGAGAGCGACGGTTACGTCGGCTGGCTGTCGGCGAATGCGCTCGGCAATCCGGGCAAAGCGCCGACCCACAAAGTCGCGGTGCCGCGCACGCTCGGCTTTCCGGGACCGGACATCAAGCTGGCGCCGGCGGTGGCGCTGCCGATGGGCGCAAGCGTGGTCATCGTTCGGCAGGATGAACGTTTCGGCATCACGGCGAACGGGTGGCATCTGCCTGCCGTGCATCTGGCGCCGATCAAGGCCAGACAACCGGATTTCGTCGCGGTGGCCGAAGAATTCCTGCACGCGCCGTATCTGTGGGGCGGCAAGACGTCGCTCGGCATCGACTGTTCGGGCTTGGTGCAAGTGAGCCTGCAGGCCGCCGGTCACGCCTGCCCGCGCGACAGCGATATGCAGGAACTGGCGCTGGGTAAATTGTCGTCGCTCGGCGAATTGCGGCGCGGCGATCTGGTGTTCTGGAAGGGCCACGTCGCCGTTGCGCGCGACGGCGAATCATTGCTGCACGCCAATGCGCATCATATGGCGGTAGCCATTGAGCCGGTGGCGGAGGCCGTTGCCCGCATTAAGGCGGCGGGCAGCGACGTCACCAGCGTGAAGCGGCTCTAGCGCGCGCCACCCAATAGTTCGGCAACGCGACTGCGATTGAGCGCCAGCCATTGCAGCGCAATGACGACCAGACTGCTGTGCATCTCGCCGCGGGTAAGCGCTGCGATCGCAGCGTCAACAGTCACACGCAGAACAAAAAGCTGTTCGCCGTCGGGCGTCGTGCACGGACCTTCGCGGATTTGCGACACGTCGACCGCAGCAAGAAAGAATGTCACCTCCTCGTCAGTCAAACCAGGCGTGGTCAAATAGCTGCCCAATTCGATTACGGTGCGCGGTGCTACGCCTATTTCCTCGCGACATTCGCGCCGAGCGGCTTCGATTAATGTCTCGTTCGGCTCTACCCGCCCGGCGACGAATTCAACAATGTCGCCTTTTTTATTGGCGAGATGCGCCGGTAAACGGAACTGCCGGACCAAGACGATTTCGTCGCGCGCAATATCTATCGGCAATACAACCACAACTTTACCGGCGACAAGGACATCGCGCTCCTGCGTAATTGCAACACCGCCGGCGCCGTGTAGCGCCACCCGATAGCGCCAATAGTCGCGATAGCCCTTGGCGAGCAGCTCCGGCTGAGAGACTGCGACGTCGGCGGGACGATCGGCGAGTTCTTGCGCGTCGCGCATGATCGTCGCCTACTGCTCCACCACATCCCCGGTCGCGATTTCCAGTTTGAAGGCAGCGGCGAGCAGCGCGCGCGTGTAATCGCTCTTCGGGTTCTTGAACAAATCGGCCGCCGCGCCCTCTTCCACCATCTTGCCGTGACGCAGCACCAGCAGCCGGCTCGCCAGCGCCGCCACCACGCGCAGATCGTGCGAGATGAACATGAAGGTCAAATCGTGTCGCTTCTGCAGGTCGCGCAGCAGATCGACCATCTGCGACTGAATGAGCATATCGAGCGCGCTGGTCGGCTCGTCAAGCATGATGAAAGTCGGCTCCAGCACCAGCGCGCGCGCCAAAGCGATGCGCTGGCGCTGGCCGCCGGAGAATTCGTGCGGGTAGCGGAAGCGCGTGTCCGGATCGAGCCCGACGTCATTGAGCGCATCCACCACGCGGGCCGCGCGCTCGCGGGCTTTCAGGTGCGGATGATGCACCTTGAGGCCCTCCTCAATGATGTCGGACACCGACATGCGAGGTGAGAGCGAACCGTACGGGTCCTGGAACACGATCTGCATGTTGCGGCGGTAGGGCCGCATCTCCTTGAACTTGAGGCCCTGGATGGTATTGCCCATGAACACGATCGGGCCGTCGGATGAGATCAGCCGCAGGATGGCGAGGCCGAGCGTGGTCTTGCCGGAACCGCTTTCGCCGACCACGCCGAGCGTCTCGCCTTTGCGCACCTCGACGCTGACGCCGTCCACCGCCTTGATGTGGCCGACCACCTTGCGCAGCACGCCGCGCTTGATCGGGAACCACACTTTCAGGTTATCGGTCTGCACGACGATCGGCGCGTCAGGACGCGGCGGCGCCGGGTCGGGCTTCGGCTCGGCGGCGAGCAAAGCGCGCGTGTAGGGGTGCTCCGGCGCGGTGAACACTCGTTCGACCGGCCCGCGCTCGACGATCTTGCCGGAATTCATCACGCAGACCCGGTCGGCGAGCTTGCGCACAATGCCGAGGTCATGGGTGATGAACAGCATCGACATGCCAAGCCGCGTTTGCGTGTCCTTGAGCAACTTCAGTATTTGCGCCTGCACCGTGACGTCGAGCGCGGTGGTTGGTTCGTCGGCGATCAGCAAGTCCGGCTCGTTTGCCAAGGCCATGGCGATCATCACGCGCTGGCGCTGACCGCCCGAGAGCTGATGCGGATAACTGCCAAGCCGCCCCTTCGGATCGCGGATGCCGACTTGATCGAGTAATTCTAGGATGCGGGCGCGCGCCTTCTCGCCCGTAAGTCCTTGGTGAATCAATAGAATTTCTCTAATTTGTTTCTCGATCGTGTGCAGCGGATTAAGCGACGTCATCGGCTCCTGGAAGATAATGGCGATGTCGTTGCCGCGAACGTGCCGGATCTCGTCCTCCGGCATGGTCAGCAATTCGCGCCCCTTGAAGCTGATCGCGCCCGAAGGGTGATGCGCGGCCGGATAAGGCAGCAGCTTCATCACCGACAGCGCGGTGGCCGATTTGCCCGAGCCGGACTCGCCGACCAGCGCCAGCGTCTCACCCTTCACGATGTCGAACGATACGCGGTCGACCGCCAGCACCTCGCGCTTGCCGGTGCCGAACGCGATCGAGAGATCGCGGATCGAAAGAACTGTTTCAACCGGCGCGCTCATCGGAACGTCTTCCTTGGGTCGAAGGCGTCGCGCACTGCTTCGCCGATGAAGATCAACAGCGAGAGCATGATCGCGATCGAGAAAAACCCGGTGAGGCCGAGCCACGGCGCCTGCACGTTAGCCTTGCCTTGCGACAACAATTCGCCAAGCGAGGGCGAGCCGGGCGGCAGGCCGAAGCCGAGAAAATCGAGCGCGGTCAGCGTCATCACCGACGACGACAAAATGAACGGCAGGAACGTCATGGTCGCCACCATGGCGTTCGGCAGGAGGTGACGAAAAATAATCACCGCGTTCGACACGCCGAGCGCACGCGCGGCCTGGATATATTCGAAATTGCGCCCGCGCAGGAATTCCGCGCGCACCAGGCCGACCAGCGACACCCACGAGAACAACAGCAAGATGCCGAGCAACACGAAGAAGCCCGGCACCAGGACCGACGAAATGATCAGCAGCAGATAGAGCGAGGGGATCGAGGTCCAAATCTCGATGAAGCGCTGGAACAAGAGATCGATCCAGCCGCCGAAATAGCCCTGCACCGCGCCGGCGGCGACGCCGATGATCGACGAGATAATGGTCAGCGTTAGCCCGAATAGCACCGAGATGCGGAAGCCGTAAATCAGCCGCGCCACAACGTCGCGGCCGCCGTCGTCGGTGCCGAGCCAGTTCGCTTCGAGATCGTCGCACTTGGCGAAGGCGTGGGTGGCGGCGAATTCGCAATCCTGTTGCGTGAGCAGCCAAGTCGGTTTGGACGGGAACGGCGACGGCGGCTTGCTCACCTGCGTGTTGTAGGAGAAGCGGACGAGCGGCCAGATCACCGTGCCATGCTCCTTCTGGATCAAGCCCATCAGATAGTCGTCGCGAAAGTCGGCGGCGGTGCCGAACAAAAGCGGGTCAGGAGCTTTCGCGAAGGCCGTGTCGGGATAAGTCACCACCGCCGGGAAGAACGAGCGCCCGTTGACGTGGATAAAGATCGGTTTGTCGTTGGCTATGAATTCGGCGAACAGCGAAATCAGGAATAGCGCGAGGAAGATCCACAACGACCAATAGCCACGCCGGTTGACCTTGAAGTTTTCCCAGCGCCGCCGGTTGAGCGGCGATAGCGTGAAGCGGAATATCCACGGTTGCAGGCTGCCGGCGGGCGTGTCCACCGCGGTTTCCGAGAAATCGTCACGCGCCTTGACGTCCACCTCAGACCTCCCGCGTTTCAAAATCGATGCGTGGATCGATCCAGGTGTAAGTCAGATCGGAGATCAGATTCACCACCACGCCGATGAGCGCGAAGATGTAGAGCGTGGCGAACACTACCGGATAGTCGCGGTTGAGCACGCTCTCAAAACCAAGCAGGCCAAGCCCGTCGAGCGAAAAGATGGTCTCGATCAGCAACGACCCGGTGAAGAAGGCGTGCACGAAGGCTGAGGGAAATCCAGCGATCACGATCAGCATGGCATTGCGGAAGATGTGCCCATACAGCACCTGGTTCTGCGTGCAGCCTTTGGCGCGCGCGGTGAGCACGTATTGCTTGCGGATCTCCTCCAGGAACGAGTTCTTGGTCAATAGCGTCATGGTGGCGAAGGCCGACAGCGCCATCGACACGACCGGCAGCGTGATGTGCCAGAGGTAATCGCCGACCTTGGCGTACCACGGCAGTTGCCAGAAATTCTCCGACACCAGTCCGCGCAGCGGGAAGAAATCGAAGAACGAGCCGCCGGCGAACAAAATGATCAGCAATATCGCGAACAGGAACCCGGGAATGGCGTAGCCGACGATGATCACGCTCGAGGTCCACACGTCGAAGCGCGAGCCGGCATCGACCGCCTTGCGGATGCCGAGCGGGATCGAGATCAGGTAGGTGAGCAGCGTCATCCAGATGCCGAGCGAGATCGAGACCGGCAGCTTCTCCTTGATCAACTGCAACACGCCGATGTCGCGAAAATAGCTCTTGCCGAAATCGAAGCGGATGTAGTTCCACATCATCAGACCGAAGCGCTCATAGGCCGGTTTGTCGAAGCCGAACTGTTTTTCCAGCTTCTTGATGAACTCGGGATCGAGCCCCTGCGCGCCGCGGTATTTCGACGTCACCGCATCGACACCCGATCCGCCTTGCGCCAGGCCGCGGCTGCCGAAGTCGCCGCCGGGCGAGCCGGAAATGCGCGAGGTCGCGCCGGTGTCGGCGCCGGTGAGCTTGGCGATCACCTGTTCGACCGGACCGCCCGGTGCGAACTGCACCACGACAAACGCTACCAGCATGATCCCGAACATGGTCGGCACCATGAACAGCAGGCGGCGGAGGAGATAAGCTGACATGCGATTGTTTGGGGGCCTGTGCTGATTTCGTCATGCCCGGCCGGGTGCCGGACATTTACGTCTTATGACATATAGCAACATAAAGACATGGATAGGCCGTGCAACTCGGGTCCGCCCGAGTTTTGCAAAATGTGATGCAGTGCCGCAAGTTGGCCCATGACGTTGAACTAGCCTTTTCCGTCCAGTTTCGCCGCCTTGTCTTTGTCGGTCCACCAGGTTTCCGGAATTCCCCGGAAATAGCGCGGTTTGACGGCTGGGTGGCCGAACACGTCCCAAAAAGCGATCCAGTGCGACGCTTTGTACCAGTGCGGAATCCAAAAGCGCCCGGCGCGGATGACGCGGTCGAGCGCCTTGCAGGCGGTGATGAGCTCGGGGCGCGTCTTGGCGGCGATTATAATGTCCACCAGCGCGTCCACCGCCGGATCGGCGATGCCGGCAAGGTTCTGCGAGCCCTTGGTCGCCGCCGCCTGGGAAGAAAAATATGTGCGCAGCGAATCTCCGGGCGTCGCGGAAAAGCTGAAACGCTCCACTGTGATGTCAAAGTCGAAACCGTCGACGCGGGCGCGGTACTGCACCGGATCAACCACGCGCAAGGTCGCATTGATGCCGAGCACACCGAGGTTCTTGATGTAAGGCAGATGGTGCGGCGTGAAAGTCGCTTCATCGAGCAGGAATTCCATCGTAATCGGCTTGCCGTCCGGCATGAGGCGCTTACCGTTTTTGAGCGCGAAGCCGGCGTCGTTGAGCAATTGCGCGCCGCGCCGCAACCAGGCGCGGTCCTGGCCGGAACCGTCGGTCACCGGCGGCACATAGGGCTCGCCAAACACTTCGTCCGGCACCTTGCCGCGGAACGGCTCGAGCAGCGCGAGTTCGGCGGTGTCGGGCTTGCCCTGCGCCATCATCGGCGAATTTTGAAACACCGAACTCGTACGGTCGTAGGACCCGTACATGATGTTCTTGTTGGTCCATTCGAAATCGAAGGCGTCGATCAGCGCCTCACGCAGGCGGCGGTCCTTGAACTGCGGCCGGCGCATATTCATGAACCAGCCCTGCGCGCCGGACGGCGTGTCATCGGGCAGAACGCTGCGCTTGACGCGGCCGGCCTTGAAGGCGGGAAAGTCGTAACGCGTCGCCCAGGTGCGCGAAGTGAATTCCTCACGAAACAGATAGTTCTTGGCGGTGAAGCCTTCGAAGCCAACCTCGCGGTCGCGGTAATATTCAAACCGCACGACGTCGAAATTGTTCTGCCCGCGCGCCACCGGCAATTCAGCGCCCCACCAGTCCTTGACGCGGTCGAACTCGATGAAATGCCCGACCTCGAAGCGGCCGACTTTGTAGGCGCCGCTGCCAAGCGGAATATCCAGCGTCGACTGGTCGAACGGCTGCTTGGAATAATAGGCTTTCGAGAAAATCGGCAGGCCGGCGACGAATAGCGGCACGTCGCGCCCGCGCTTGTCGGCAAAACGCACCACCACCGTGTGGTCGTCCGCCGCCTCGGCGCCTTTGAAGTCGCGCAGCAACTGCGTGATGATCGGATGGCCCTTGTCCTTCAGCGTCGCCAGCGACCAGGCGACGTCGTGGGCGGTGAGCGACGTACCGTCGTGGAATTTGGCCTGCGGCCGCAACGCGAAGCGATAGGTCAGCCCATCGCTGGAGATACTGACGCCGCGCGCGGCCAGCCCGTACATGGCATCGGGCTCGTCGCCCGAGCGCGCCATCAAGGTCGCGAAGCTGAGCTCCATGCCTTGCGCGGCGTCGCCCTTCAAGATGAAACTGTTGAGCGAATTGAACGTTTGGAAAGACTGATTGAACTGCCGGTTCGGGCCGATCTGCGAAAACACGCCGCCTTTGGGCGTGTCCGGATTGACGTAATTGAAGTGCGGAAAATCCGCCGGATAGGCGAGATCGCCGAAGGCCGACATGCCGTGGCGCTCGGCGTCTAGCGCCCCGGCCGGCGACATGAATTTCGTCGCGGCGATCACACCCGCGGATAGCGCTAGCGCATGCCGACGGGTAATCAAGACCGCTGCGGCGCCTTGGCCGCCTTGTCCGCGTCCCACCACCAGACGGTCGGGAACGCAGCAGCGCCATATTTCGGCATGTTCTGCGGATGGCCGAAGCGATCCCAGCGCGCGGTGCGCTGCTTACCGTAGGTCCATTGTGGCACGACGTAGAAATTCCACAACAGCACGCAGTCGAGCGCCTTGGTCGCTGCGACCAGTTCGTCGCGGTCCTTGGCATAGATCACGCGTTCGATCAGCGTATCGACCGCCGGGTTCTTGATGCCGATCACGTTGCGCGAGCCGGGAATATCGGCCGCCTGCGAGCTCCAGAAGCCGCGCTGCTCGTTGCCGGGCGACAGCGACTCGCCCCAGGACGCGACAATGATGTCGAAATCCCATTGCCGCAGCCGGTTTTCGTATTGCGCGCTGTCGACGACACGCACGTTCACCGTCATGCCGACGCGTTGCAGCGAAGGCTTGTAGAACAGCACGAAACGCTCGGTGGCCGGGTCCTCGACCAGGAACTCGAAGCTAAAGGGCTCGCCGGTCTTGACGTTGGTGAGCTTGGTGTTGCGAATCTCGTAACCGGCGTCGCGAAACAACGCGAGCGCCTCGCGCAGGTTGTCGCGGTCCGCCTGTTGACTGCCGCCGACCGGATTGGTGTAGGGCTTGCTGAACAAGTCCGCCGGCACCTGGTCCTTCACGCTTTGCAGGATTTCGAGCTCCTTGCCTTGCGGAATTCCGGACGAGGCGAGTTCGGTGCCTTCGAAATAACTGGCGATGCGTTTGTACTGGCCGTAGAAAATCGTGCGGTTCATCTCCTCAAAGTCGAAGGCGAAGTTGAAGGCGCGGCGCACGCGCGGGTCCTTGAACTTGTTGCGCCGGATATTGAAGGAAAAAGCCTGCATCGAGCCTAAATTGCGGACCGGGAATTCCTCCAGCACCACCTTCTTGTCGTGCACGGCCGGAAAATCGTAAGAGGTCGCCCAGTTCTTGGCGCTGTTCTCGGTGCGCCAATCGACCTGATCGCCTTTGAAGGCCTCGATCGCGACGGTGGAGTCACGGAAATATTCGAAGCGGAGCGTCTGAAAGTTTCGTGTGCCGATGGCGACATTGAGGTCCTTGCCCCAATAGTCGGCGACCTTTTCGTAGACCAGCGTGCGGCCCGGGACAAAGTCCTTGAGGCGATAGGGACCGGAACCGAGCGGTGGCTCCAGCGTGGTCAGCGTCACGTCGCGCTTCTTGCCGGATTTGTCGGTCCCTTCCCACCAATGCTTGGGCAACACGGGCAGTTGGCCAACGATTTGTGGCAATTCGCGATTGCCCGGCCCGTCGAAGGTAAAGGTAATCTCGCGCTCCGCGGTTTTTTCCACTTTGACCACGTGTCGGTAATAGGCCCCGTAAAATGGGCTGTTCGTTTTGAAGGTATCGAATGAGAAAATGACGTCGTCGGGCGTCACCGGCATGCCGTCATGCCAGCGTGCGATGGCGCGCAGCCGATAGGTGACCGACGAACGATCGTCCGGGTAGCTGACCGCTTCCGCCAACAGGCTGTATTCGGTCGACACTTCGTCGAGCGCCGGCGTTGTCAGTGTTTCGGTGAACAGCTCGGTGCCCATGGCCAGGCTGCCTTTCACCCCCGACACCACCTGATTGAAATTGTCGAACGTGCCGACGGCGATCTGCCGTATGGCGCCGCCCGGCGGCGCGGCCGGATTGACATAGTCGAAATGTTTGAAGTCTACCGGGTATTTCAAATCGCCGAACAGAGACAGACCGTGCCGCCATTCGCGCGCCTGCGCTGCGGCTTTACCGGGCGGCGATGCGGCGCCGAGCGCGCCCAAAGCCGGCGTAACAAGCGCGGCAGCGGTGCTGCGCAAAACGGAACGGCGGGTCAATCTCATGGCAGGGCTCCGGCGCGCGACAAGCCTCTTATGCAATCGCGGCCGATTATGTCGGTTTTTCGGTCCGCCACCAGCGGCGCGGAGCCGCAGTCCAAACAAAACGGCCGGGCTTGACCCGGCCGCGACTTGGATATTTCGCCGTGTTTGCTACTTCTTCGGGCCTTCAGCGGGTTTTGCAGCCGGAGCAGCGGCCGCCGCTTTCGGCAGCGGCTGTGGGTTGTCCGAGAGGGTGTTCAGAAAATCGATCACGTCAGCGCGCTGCTGGCCGCGCGCCAGACCGGCGAAGGTCATATTGGTGCCGGCGATATAGCTGCGAGGATTGGCCAGGAACGCGTAAAGCTCGCCAAAAGTCCAGGTGCCTCCCTTGGCCTTCATGGCGGCGGAATAGTTGAAGCCCGCCTCGGAGGCGCGCGGCCGCCCGACGATGCCCCACAAATTGGGACCGACCCGGTTCGGCCCGCCCTTCTCGAAGGTGTGGCAGGCTTGGCACTGCTTCGCCGTCGCATGGCCCTTCTCGACTGAGGCCGAGGCCATCATCGCCTCCACCGGCTCCTCCGGTTCCTTGCCGGCGGGCTTCTCACCCTCGCCATGCGTCTTGACCGCGATCACGTAGCCGGGCTTGGCGGGCTTCTCAGGTGCGAAAATGGCGCCAGCCCCGATATTGAGCGCGAGCACGATCAGGCAGGTGCCGAGGATGGCGCCCAGGATCTTGTTGAGTTCGAAGGAATTCATCGAAATGAGGCTCCCGAGGGGGCGCGAACCGGCAGGGGACAGTTAAGCCGCCAAGGGCTCGGCGGCGGCGGACAGATACCGTTTTGCCTCCGCTCTGGCAACCCGTATAAGCGCCGCGGATTATCGACATTCGTTCAGGTCCGGCCCACTGACGCCGGTGGCCAAACCGATGCCCGACACCATCGTCCTCATCCCGGCCCGCATGGCCTCCACCCGCCTGCCCGGCAAGCCATTGGCGGATATCGCCGGGCTACCGATGATCGTACACGTGCTGCGCCGCGCGCGCGCCGCCAAAATTGGCGAGGCGGTGGTAGCGACCGATTCGGAAAGCGTTGCGGCGGCGGTGGAAAAGTCCGGTGGCCGCGCCGTGATGACGCGGGCCGATCACCTCTCCGGCTCCGACCGCATCTACGAGGCGATCGAGGCGCTCGATCCCGAGCGCCGCCTTGGCGTGGTGATCAATGTGCAGGGCGATCTGCCGACCATCGAGCCGGCCGACATCCGTGCCGCACTCGCCCCGCTGTCCGATCCGGCCGTCGATATCGCGACGCTGGCTGCGGTCATCACAGATAAGGCCGAACTCAGCAATCCAAACGTCGTAAAAGCGATCGGCGCGCCCGCGAGATCCGGACGCTTCCGCGCCACCACCTTCACCCGCGCCGACGCCACCGGCCCCGGCCCGCATTATCACCACATCGGGCTTTACGCCTACCGGCGCGCGGCGCTGGAGCGCTTCGTCAAGCTGCCGCCGTCGGCCAACGAGCAGCGCGAGAAGCTCGAGCAATTGCGCGCGCTCGATGCCGGCATGCGCATCGATGTGGCGGTGGTGAACAGCGTCCCGCTCGGCGTCGATACACCGGAAGAGCTGGCCAAGGCGCGCAAGATGCTCGGCGGTTGACTAAGACGCAAAGGTCTGCGTACGGATCGGGTCATGGCCAAGAAAAAGATCATTTTCCAGGGCGAACCGGGGGCGAATTCGCATCTCGCCTGCCGCGAAGCCTATCCGGATCACGAGCCGGTTCCCTGCCCGACTTTCGAGGACTGCTTCTCCGCGCTCACCGGCGGCGATGTCGATCTCGGCATGATCCCGATCGAGAATTCGGTCGCCGGCCGCGTCGCCGACATCCATCATTTGATGCCGACCTCGAAACTGCACATCATCGCCGAATGGTTCCTGCCGATCCGCAATCAATTGATGGCGCCGAAGGGCGCGACCTTGAAAACCATAAAATCGGTGGAAAGCCACGTGATGGCGCTCGGCCAGTGCCGCAAGATCATCCGTGAACTGAAATTAAAGCCGGTGGTCGCCGCCGACACCGCCGGTTCCGCGCGCGAAGTATCCGAGAGCAAGGACGTCACGCGCGCGGCCATCGCCTCACGGCTGGCCGCGGAAATCTACGGCCTCGACATCCTGCGCGAGAACGTCGAGGACGAAGCCAATTCGACCACGCGCTTCATTGTGCTCTCGCGCGAGAAGAAATGGGCCGCGCCCGGCAAGGGCAAGGTCGTCACCACCTTCGTGTTCCGCGTGCGCAACGTGCCGGCGGCTCTCTACAAGGCGATGGGCGGCTTCGCCACCAACGGCGTCAACATGACCAAGCTCGAGAGCTACATGGTCGGCGGCAATTTCTTCGCCACCCAGTTCTATGCCGACGTCGAGGGCCACCCGGACGACCACGCGCTGGTATTCGCTCTCGAGGAGCTTGCCTTCTTCTCCAAGGAGCTGACTATCCTCGGCGTCTATCCCGCGCATCCGTACCGCGACACCTTCAAGGAAGAGAAGGACTAGCGGGCGGCGTCGCGCGCGGCGTCATTTCTTTTCCGGCTTCGGTTTCTTCAAATCCGCCAGGTCCTGCTGAAGTTTCGCCAGCGCCGTCTTGAAAGCGGCGAGCTCGGTTTTTTGCGCGGCGATCTCGCGGTTCGCGTCAACAAGTTTGGCCTGCATATCGCGCGTCTGCTTTGCCAGCGTCTGCTGAAGAAATTCGACATTGCTCTGCAGGCAGCTGGTGCGCCGCTCCATCGCCTTTTCGACGGTGCATATCTCGATGCCGCGTACGTCCTGGGCGACCGCGGGCGTAGCGATCGCGAGGCCAGCCAGCAGGGCCAAAAGGCGGGGCGTCATGGCGGCAGCCTATATGAGTCGCGCCCGCGCGAGGTGGCGGCGAACGAGGTCATGCGGCTAGCCCCGGGTTTCCTCATACCGTTGCGAGCGGCTATGATGGCGTCGTCTCAAACTGCTGGGGGGACGTCATGAATACCATAATGCGCTTGCTGACTTTCTGCGGGGCCCTGTTCATTACCGCCGGCGCCGGCGCCGCCGGCCAATATCCCGATCATCCGGTGCGATTGCTGGTCGGCTTCGCCGCGGGCGGACCCACCGATGTGATCGCCCGTATCATCGGGCAGAGATTGTCGGCCGCCCTTGGCCAGCAGTTCTACGTCGACGACAAACCCGGCGCCGGCGGTAATATCGCCAACGCCGAAGTGGCGAAGGCGGCGCCGGACGGATACACGCTCGCGGTGGTGAGCACCGGGTTCATGGTCAATATGAGCCTGTATGCCAAGGTCCCCTACGACGCAGTCAAGGATTTTGCGCCGATCACCATGGTCGCCTATTCGCCCAACATCATCGCGGTCAATCCGTCGGTGCCGGCGGAGAGCGTCAAAGAGCTGATCGAACTGATCAAGGCAAACCCGAACAAGTACAGCTTCGCCGGACCCGGCATCGGCTCGACGCCGCACCTATCGGGCGAATTGTTCAAGCAGAAATTTGGCCTCGACCTCGTGCATGTCCCCTTCCCCGGCGCCGCGCAGGCAGTCAACTCGACCATCGCCGGGGATACTCAGATCGCTTTTACCGCCCTGCCGCCGGCGCTGCCCAACATCAAGGCCGGAAAATTGCGCGGGCTCGCCGTGCTCGCGGTAAAACGCGTCGCGGAACTGCCCGACGTGCCGACCATGCAGGAAGCCGGTTATTCCGGCCAGGAAGCCGACACCCTCACCGGCGTGCTTGCGCCGGCGGGCACGCCGAAAGCGATCGTCGACTTGCTGCATCGCGAGATTGTCAAGGCGGTGGCCGAGCCGGATGTCGCGGCACACCTGATCAAGCTCGGCTTCGTACCGGTGGCGAACAAGCCGGAGGAATTCGGCGCGCGCATCAAGAGCGAGATCGCGAAGTGGGGCAAGGTGGTGCACGACGCGCATCTGCGCATCGAGTGACCCACCCCGCGGCGCTACTCCGCCGCCTGCTTAGCCGGCGGATGCATGGATGCGAGACCGTCCGCCGCGGTCGCCGAAACCGTCGTGCGCACCATGAGACGCGCCTCACCGGCAGGCCATGGGCGGCCACGATGCATGGTGGCGCGGTTGTCCCACATCACGACGTCGCCGTTGCGCCATTTGTGCGCGTAGCTGTTGCCCGGTGCGGTGGCGACCGCCATTAACTCGTCGATCAACGTCTTCCCCTCCGCCTCTCCCATGCCTTCCACCGCATAGGCGTGCGAAGCGAGATAGATCGCGCTGCGCCCGTTGACCGGATTCTTCCACACCATGCGCCAGCATTGCGGAGGCAGCGCCGCGCGCTCCTCGGGACTGGCGAGGCCGGGCGCGATCTGGCCGCGCGAGTGCGCATAGTCGTGCCAGACGAACAAATTCGCCACTTTCTTCTGCATTGCCGGTTCGAGCCGCTCGAAGGCGAGCCGGGTCGAGACGAATTCGGTTTCCCCGCCATGGCCGGGCACGATGCGCGCGGACAGCACCGAGGTAAGCGCCGGCACCGGTTTGAACGACGAATCGGTATGCCAGAGCTGGTTCGCCTTGTTGCGCAAGGCGTAGCGGTGATCGGGCGGCACGACTTCGCCATCCGGACCGATATTAGTCAGCGTGATAAAATGCGTGCCGGTGCCGAGCGAGCCGACCTTGGTAACTTCCGGCGGACCGAAACGGCGTGAGAACGCGAGTTGACCCTCGTCGGTCGCTTCTTGGCCGCGCAACACCAGAACCGAGTGCTGCTCAAAGGCCGCACGCACGCCCGCGTAGGCGACATCGTCGACCACGACACCGGCAATCGTCACGCCGCGAAGCTCGGCGACAAAACCTGGACCCAGCGGGACGATGTCCATCGGCAAGCCCTCCCCGGTTTTATTGTTTGAGCAAGTTTCGCCTAAAACGAGACGCCCGGCAAGAATCGGTCTACTGCCCGATGTTCGGGTTGATCTTGCGCGCCGCCGCCAGGTCGGCCTCAGCGCCGGCTCCGTCGCCCTTTTGTTTTTTGGCGAGACTCCGATTGTAGTACGCGCTCGCATGGTTGGGATTGAGCTTGATCGCCTGGTCATAGTTCTGGATGGCGCGATCGTATTGGCCTTTGACTTGGTAGCTGTTGCCGCGATTGAAGAGGGCATCGGCGTATTTCGGATCGAACTTGATGGCCTGGTTATAGTCCTGGATGGCGCGGTCGTATTGGCTTTTGCCCTGGAAGGAGAGGCCGCGATTGAAGAAGGCGTCGGCGTATTTCGGATTGAGCTTGATCGCCTCACTGCAGTCCAGTGTGGCGCGGTCGTATTCGCCCTTGTCATGGTAGGCAGCGCAACGATTGTTGAAGGCAAGAGCGTATTTCGGATTGAGCTCGATCGCCTGCCCGAAGTCCTGGATGGCGCGGTCGTATTCGCCTCTCTCGTAGTAGGCGACGCCGCGGTTGCTAAAGGTGAATGAAAGACGCTTTCCCTTCAGCTTTCCGGCTTCGATAACGGCCGTACACCCAGTGATCTTTTGGGCCGGTGTCGGGTTGCCCTCACCAATGCACCAGTTGAATTCTTGTTTGGTTTGTGCGTGTGCAGACGGGTTGGCGACGCCTGCGATGACCGCGAGCGCGACGGCACCGGCGAAAGCGCGTGACGTGACGGACATCGGTTCCCCCCGGATGGCGGTGCTTTCGCGAGTGCGCCGACTATAGTCGAAGACCTATCGTATGGCAGCCCTCGTACGTTCTATTGCAGGCATAGTGGCTTAGCGCGCCGGTTGCACGTTAGCCGCGCTCCCGCTCGTAGCGCTCGGCAAAGC
>DAIMKK010000005.1:0-9537 GCA_036721745.1 Pseudolabrys sp.
ATCGTAAACAAAGCCGCGCCAGTCCACCGAAATAAGATTGCGGCACATCACGCCATCGAGATTGGCGTCGAGATGGGCGTCCTGCAGAAGCTGGAGATAGCCGTCGAATTCGCCTTTGTTGATCAGCATGGTGCCGAAGCGCTGGATCGGCATGTTGGCGAGCACAAACAATTTGTTGAACGCGATACCGTAATTCTCGCCCAGCACGCGCTTGTAGTCGGCTTCGAGCGCGGCCTGCGGCGGCGGCAGCGCCGGCCCCTGCGGATTGTAGACGAGGTTGAGCACCAATTCCGGATCGCGGCCGAAGCCGAGTGCGTTGAGCTTCTGCAGGCCGCGGATCGAGCCATCGAACACGCCCTTGCCGCGCTGGCGCTCCACATTGTCTTGCAGATAGCAGGGCATCGACGCCACCACCTCGACACCGTTCTCCGCCAGGAATTCGGCGAGGTCCTCCTGTCCCGGCTGCTCGAGGACAGTGAGATTGCAGCGGTCCATCACCTTGACGTCAAGCTGGCGCGCTTCCGTCACCAGACAGCGGAAATTGGCGTTGAGTTCGGGCGCGCCGCCGGTAATGTCGAGCGTTCCGATGCGCCAGCGCTTGACGAAGCCGAGCACCACATCGGCGACCTCCACCGACATCTCCTCGGTACGGTTCGGTCCGGCATTGACGTGGCAGTGGAAGCAGGACTGGTTGCAGCGATAGCCGACATTGACCTGCAAGGTATCGAGCCTGCCGCGGCGGATCGCCGGGAAGGGCACCTGGTCGAGCAGCGGCCGCGTATCGCGCATGGGAATCCTCGTCAGCTTAGCCAACTTGCCACGGGCCGCGCGGTCGCGTCACCCCAATTTGGCGTGAGCTTATTTGGCGAGTGCGGTGGCGACCGGCGATTCCACGCCGATGCGGCCAAATCCCGGCAGCTTGACGCCGGGATGGCGCAGATCGAGCCCGGCGACCAGCCCGAGCAGATCGAGTTCGATGCCCTCGACCCAGCCGAGCTTCACCGCGGCGAAGCCGGCGAGATTGAGCTCGACGCCGGTGCCGCTGTCGGTGCGGCCGGCATAGAGCCGGTCGCGGAAATCGCGGCCGACCGCGTTCGGTGGCAGCGCCACGCCCAGTTCCGGCACCGCGCGCAGGATCGCGGCGGTGAAGCTGTTGCTGTTCGGCCCCGGCCAGATGCGATAGTCGCCGGCGTGTTGGAAACTATAGGCACGCACGGCCGCCTCGATGCGCGGGATCAGCTTCTCCGCGTCCGGCCCCGACACATCGGCGATCGCCACCGGTATGTTGCCGAACCAACGGCCGTCCGGCGGCCAGCCGTTGGTGCGCACCGGATTGCCCCAGCCGACCACGTCGTAACGGGTCCATTCGGCCGCGCCGGCCGGTTTGAACACGACCCAGCTATGCACCGCGAAAATGCCTTTCCAGGCGCCAGCCTTGCCGGTGAACACGATCACGCGCGCCGGCTCGTATTCGCCGGCCGGCGGCAGCGTGCCGGTGCTCGACCAGTCGGCGTCGCGCCAGGAACGTGGCCCGCTGCCGGCAGCATAGATCGCGGCACAGGCGATCAGCGGCGTCAGAAATAAAGCAAAGATCGCAAGCATGATGAGCTTTCTGCGAGAGCGGTGGACGGTCGGCATATAGATCAGATAGCGGCGCTTTCCGGCCTAAACGTGGCGGTCAGCTCACCTGGTTGCCGCTGATCTTGAGCTGCGGATAGCGTTCGGCGCCGGAAAGCGCGAGGTCGCCGGTCACCGCTTTATGCCATTCCATGCCGACAATGGCGCCGCGCGCCGTGCCGGCGAACAGATTGCCGGAAATCACCGCGACGCCGGCGCCGGCGGCGACCGACACCGCGACGCCGATGCCCGCCTCGCGCACCACATTGCCGGTGACCGCGACATTACGCAGATATTGCCCCCAGCCGACGCCGATGCCGGCGTTCGGCGCGCGCTCGATCACATTGCCGCTGACTACGGTGTCGGCTTCTACCCCGATGCCGACGCCGATTTCCTCCGGCGGTCGGTTGCTGCGGCTCTTCCCCAGATTGCGCACGATGTTGCCGCGCACGGTGGCGAGCCGGCTGCCCTGATCGAAATTGGCGACCGATATCCCGCTTTCGGCGCCGTCGATCACGTTGTCGGCGATCACCGCACCTTCGAAGCCGAGTTCGGAATAGATCGCTACCTCGTCGAGCGCAGCGCAATTATTGCCAAGGATCTGAATCTTGTCGGCGGCATTGCCGCGGATCGCCGAAAAGGCGGTGTTGCGGATGTGATTGCCGCGCACGATCACGTCGGCGGCGCGATAGACGTTGATGGCATTGCCGTTCTCGCCGGTGCCGCCCGAGCGCGCAGCCGTATCCTCGATGCGGTTGTCGGCGATCAGGCTGCCGTCGTGCCGCTTGACGCTTTGAAAGACGCGGATGCCGCCGTTGCCGGATTTGGCGATGATGTTGGCGGCGATCAGCAGGCCGCGGCTGTCGTTGCAGAACAGCGCGTTGTCGGCAGCGCCGGTGATTGTGCAATGTGTCACGTCGCCGTCGCAGCGCTCGAGCGCGACGCCGTTGCCGCCGGCGCCGGCGACTTCGCAATCGGTGATGCGGACGGCTTTCACGTCATCGAAGTGCGCCAACGCACGGCCGGCCGGTAGCGTCTGGCCGCCGCCGTCGAGCGTGAGCCCGCTGAGCGAAACGGTGTCGGCGTGCACGGCGGATAAAAGCGAGGGCCCGTGCGTCAGCATCAGCCGGGTCGCACCGCGCACGCCCATAAGCCTGGCGCCGGCCGGCAGCGTGAGACCTCCGGCGCGATAGACGCCGGGCGCCAGCATCAGCGGAGCGCGCGTGCGTGCCGCCTGGTCGATGGCCCGCTGCAAGGCGCCGCTCTGGTCGTTCGTGGCGCCCGGACGCACGCCGAAATGCGCGGCGTCGAGGCCGAAGCCGGACAACGGCGCGGCCATGGCCGGCATGGCGAAGACGGCGGCTCCCGAACCCAATAGCAGACTGCGGCGGTCGATCGGCATGGGGCGCATCTTCGCGGCTGGAGGTTAACGCCGTGCTGAAACGGCGATCGCGGCCAGAATGACGCTCCCCGCGCGCGTCAGATCAGCCAGCGCCAGTGAGCGCTTTTTCATGTGGGCAAGTGAAACCGGCCCGCGCCGGATCAAGGGCACATGGATGAAGGCCGCGACGCGCGGGCCGCTTGGCCGGACGGCAGCCTCAGCGGCGCGCCAGCATAGATAGTTGCACAAATAGCGTCCGGCATCGCGCGACAGCACCGCCTCCACATGCGTTGAGCGCACCGCCGCCAGTAAGTGTTGCGCCGGCGCGGGCAGGGTGATCGCCGCCGGCCTGCCGGCCGCGATGGCGTGGCGCACGAGCGTAGCACCGCCCGCGTCGGGCAGCAGCGACACGGAATTGCGCGCGCGGGTCTCGATGCGGATCGTCTTCGCCCGCGGCGCCAGCCCGAACATCAGCAACGCGTCCGGTTTGTGCTTTGCGAGCAGCTTGGGCAGATCGCGGTCGACCGCCGCATAGCTGGTTGGAAAAACATGGGTGAGAATCTTCACTTCCGCCAAACCCGGCCGCCGCAATCGCCCCAGCTTTTGCACCAGCGGCCCGGTTGGGTTGAACGGCGCGCCCGGAAACGGCCCGAAGCCGGTGACAAGGATGGTGACGGCCATCACACCCCAAGCAACTGCGCGATCTCTTCCACCGCCAGCGTCGGCGCCAATTTGCCGGCGGCGACCGCGGTCTCCGCCGCCTTGAGCTTGCCGCGTACCGCCGGATCGCTACGCAGCCGCGCGGTGAGCCGCTCCTCCAGCATGCTCCACATCCACTTCACCTGCTGCTCGCGACGGCGCGCGGAGAGTTCGCCGGACGCGGTCATTTTCTCCTTGTGCTCGATCACCTTGGCCCACAGCGCGCCGATGCCGTCGCCAGTCAGCGCCGAAAAAGTGACAACCGGCGGCGACCAGTTCGCCGAGTGCGGCGCCAAAATGTTGAGCGCGGCGCGATAGTCCGCCGCCGCTACTTTGGCGCGCGCGATATTGTCGCCGTCCGCCTTGTTGACCGCGATCATGTCGGCGAGCTCGACGATGCCTTTCTTGAGGCCCTGCAATTCGTCGCCGGCGCCCGGCAGCATCAGCACCAGGAAAAAGTCGGTCATGTCGGCGACCGCGGTCTCCGACTGGCCGATGCCGACGGTTTCCACCAGCACAACGTCGTAGCCGGCGGCCTCGCACAGCAGCATGGTCTCGCGCGTCTTGGCGGCGACGCCGCCGAGCGTGCCGGAGGAGGGCGAGGGCCGCACAAAGGCATTGGGGTCGCTAGCGAGTTGCGCCATGCGCGTCTTGTCGCCGAGGATCGAGCCGCCGGTGCGGCTCGACGACGGATCGACCGCCAGCACCGCGACCTTGTGGCCTTGACCGGTGAGCGTGGTGCCGAGCACGTCGATGGTGGTCGACTTTCCGGCGCCGGGCGCGCCGGTGATCCCGAGCCGCACCGCCTTGCCGGTCGCCGGCAGCAATTCCTGCACCAGCAGGTGCGCCTGCTTGCGGTGATCGGCGCGCTTGCTTTCGATCAGCGTGATGGCGCGCGCCAGCGTGGCGCGGTCGCCAGCTTTGATGCCGCGGGCGAGATCGGTGATTTTAAGGGTGCGCGCGGCCATCGGGGTCTATTGGCGGCGCTTCGGCGGCCGCGCATCCTCGAGCCGGATGGCGAGCCCGCCGTCGGTTTTCCGCTTCGCCGCGGTGGCGCGCGCAAATGTGAAGAGTTGCTCGCGCGTCTCGATGCGGCAGGCCGCCCCGCCCGGATGCTTGCAGTCGGCCGCGCGGGTCGCTGCATCGGCGTCGTCTTCGTCGATGGCGATGACCTGATAGACGCCTTCGGCGAGCTTGCGCATCAGCGCGTATTCGGTGCCTTGCGTCTTGTTGGCCGGTGCCGACTGGAGGATGGAGTCACCGCCTTCGAACGGGTGCACGGTGAAGGCGGCGACATCATGCGTGCCGCCGCCGGCTTTGACATAGAGCGCGCCGTTCCAGGTGTAAGTGGCCTTTTCGTGGTCGTGCGCGTGGCCATCACGCAGCCCATAGAGCTGCAGGTTGAGACGCTGCCCCAGCACCGGCTCCCCACCCGTTAGGATCGGACCCGACGAATCGACGCAGCTCGACAAAGCCAGGCCGCAAAGCGCGGCCAAAGCCGCGCGGACAATGAATGGCTTCACTCTGCCGCCTCTTTACCATGGCCTAATCGCTTGTTGAGCGACTTGAGTAATTTTTCGGCCGCCTCCGCGATCACGGTGCCGGGCGGGAAGATCGCCTCGGCGCCGGCTTTCATCAGCGCGTCGTAATCCTGCGGCGGCACCACGCCGCCGACGACGATCATAATGTCGTCGCGACCTTGGCTCGCCAGTTCCTTCTTCAGCTCCGGCACCAGCGTCAGATGCGCGGCGGCGAGCGAGGACACGCCGAGAATGTGCACGTCGTTCTCGACCGCCTGGCGCGCGGCTTCCGCGGGCGTCGCGAACAGCGGCCCGATATCGACGTCAAACCCTAAGTCCGCGAAGGCCGACGCGATCACCTTCTGCCCGCGGTCGTGGCCGTCCTGGCCGATCTTGGCGACCAGCAGGCGCGGCCTGCGGCCCTCCGCCGCTTCGAACGCCTCGACCGCAACGCGCACCCGTTCGACCGCGCCGGTCATGCCGACCTCCCGCTTGTAGACGCCGGTAATCGCCCTGATCTCGGCGCGGTGACGTCCGTAAACCTTTTCCAGCGCCGAGGAAATCTCCCCGACGGTAGCCTTGGCGCGGGCCGCGTCGATGGCCAGCGCCAGCAGATTGCCGTTGCCGCGGTCGGCGGCGCGGGTGAGCGCATCGAGCGCCTCCTTGAGAGTAGCCGGATCGCGCTCGGCCTTGAGCCGCTTGAGCTTGTCGAGCTGCATGTGCATGACGGCGGAATTGTCCACCTTGAGCACGTCGATCGGCGCCTCGTCGGTCGGCTGATATTTGTTGAGGCCGATCACCGACTGCACACCCGCGTCGATGCGCGCTTGCGTCTTGGCGGCGGCCTCCTCGATGCGCAGCTTGGGGATGCCGGCCTCGATCGCTTTGGTCATGCCGCCGAGCGCTTCGACCTCTTCGATATGGCCCCAGGCCTTCTTCGCGAGTTCGTAGGTCAGCCGCTCGACATAATAGGAGCCGCCCCAGGGATCGACGATGCGGGTGGCGCCGGCTTCCTGCTGCAACACGATCTGGGTGTTGCGCGCGATGCGGGCGGAGAAATCGGTCGGCAAGGCGAGGGCCTCATCGAGCGCATTGGTGTGCAGCGACTGCGTCTGTCCCTGCGTCGCAGCCATGGCCTCGATCATGGTGCGCGACACGTTGTTGAACACATCCTGCGCGGCCAGCGACCAGCCCGAGGTCTGGCAATGCGTACGCAGCGAGAGCGAACGCGCGTCCTCCGGCTTGAACGGTTTCATCAGCTTGGCCCAGATCATGCGGGCGGCGCGAAGCTTGGCGATCTCCATGAAATAGTTCATGCCGATCGCCCAGAAGAATGAAACGCGCGGCGCGAACTGATCGACCGTCAAGCCGGCTTTCAATCCCGCGCGCACATATTCGACGCCGTCGGCCAGCGTATAGGCGAGTTCGAGATCCTGCGTCGCGCCCGCCTCCTGCATGTGATAGCCGCTGACCGAAATCGAATTGAACTTCGGCATCTCGGCGGAGGTGTAGGCGAAGATGTCGGAGATGATGCGGATGCTCGGGCCGGGCGGATAGATGTAGGTGTTGCGCACCATGAATTCTTTGAGGATGTCGTTCTGGATCGTGCCCGACAATTTGACGTGCGGCACGCCCTGTTCCTCGGCGGCGACGATATAGAGCGCGAGCACCGGCAGCACCGCGCCGTTCATGGTCATCGACACGCTCATCTGGTCGAGCGGGATGCCGGAGAACAGCGTGCGCATGTCGTAGATGGAATCGATGGCGACGCCCGCCATGCCGACGTCGCCGGCGACGCGCGGATGATCCGAGTCATAGCCGCGATGGGTGGCGAGATCGAAGGCGATGGAGAGGCCTTTCTGCCCGGCGGCGAGATTGCGCCGGTAGAAGGCGTTGGAATCCTCCGCGGTCGAGAAGCCGGCATATTGCCGGATGGTCCAGGGCTGCGCCGCGTACATCGCGGGGTAGGGGCCGCGCAGGAACGGCGCCTTGCCGGGATAAGTGTCGAGGAAGTCGATGCCGGCGAGATCGGCCTCGCTGTAGACCGGCTTCACCGGAATAGCCTCGGGCGTCAGCCAGGGTGCGGCGGCGCTGTCGTTAAAGGGTATCGGCGTCTCGCGCCAGTCGATCTTGCTGAAGTCGGGAAAACTCATGACGCAGCTCCCAATTCTGCGAGCCGCCGTTCGCGCTCGGATATCTGCTCCTCAATGAGGCACGCATCGCTCAGACGGGAGCCGAGGACAAACGAACGGAAATCGCCATAAGGCGCACTGAAACGAGGGAGCGGCGATACCAAGTCAATCCAGCGAAAGCGGCTGCGCTCGCCCGCCGACGTTTTGATGACCCACCAAATCAAGCCGGCGACAATAAGTGCCATGCCAGCAAAAAATCCTCCGATGACGACGTCATACAAGAATGCTTTAACGATCAATGCCACGACACCAATGGCAAACAGCGGCAGCCACACCATCAAAAAAACTTTCACGATGCGGCCCCACTTGGCATACAGCGCATAGCGGGCGCGCAAGATTTCAAGCTCATGCATGATTTGGACGATTTCCGCATCGCGTTCCATGGCCGTCGGGACCGCAAATCGTGTTGCTCGTTACAGTATATCATGGGCCGCCTTCAGGGTCGCCAGCACGTCGCAGCCCATGAATACGAAGGATTTCACCCCGGCCGCCCGCCACGGTTGCTCGTTATCGCCGGGCCTCCCGGCGAGATGCACGGTGGCTCCGGCGTCAATCAGCGCCTTGACGGCCTCGGCGGCTTGCGTCTCATAAATTTTATCGGACGAGCACAGGCAGGCGAGCTTGGCGCCGGAGGCCTTGAAGGCCGCGATCATCTCGGTCTGGTTCTTGAAGCCGTCATTGCTCAGCGCCTCGATGCCACCGGCTTCGTAGAAATTCTTGGCGAACATGGCGCGCGCGGTGAAGTCGGACAATTTGCCGAGATTGGCCAGAAACACTTTCGGCCGGCTACCGGTTTTCGCCAGAACCCGGTCGGAGGCGTCGCGCAAGCGCTCGAACGGCTCCGCCAGTCGAATGCATGGCAGCGGCTCGACGGTGACGGCGGCATCGCTTTCTTTTGGCGTGGCGACGGGGGCAACGTCGAGCACTGCGGCAACTTGTTCGTGCAGATTGGGGAAATCGCTGGTGCCGGTCAGCGCATCTTTGCGGCGCGCGGCCGCCTTCTGGCGTTCGGCGCGCACCGCCGCGACATTCTTCTGCACCAGCCCCTGTTCGAGCGCCGTCCAGGCGCCGCCCGCTTTCTCGATCTCCTGGAATTGCGCCCAGGCGGCGGCGCAAAGCTTGGCGGTCAAGTCCTCGATGGCGCCGGAGCCGGCGGCCGGGTCGCATACCTTGGCGAGGTTTGATTCCTCCAAGAGAATAAGTTGCGTGTTGCGTGCGACGCGACGCGCGAAGGCGTCCGGCAGGCCGAGCGCGGCGGTATGCGGCAGCGCCACGATGCTGTCGGCGCTGCCGAGGCCGGCGGCGGTGACCGCGATGGTCGTGCGCAGCATGTTCACGTAAGGATCGCGCTGGGTCATCATCCGCCAGGCGGTTTCGGCCGCGACGTAAGCCGGCTTCGGCGCCAGTCCGCAGGCCGCTTCGACGCGCGCCCACAATTTCCGCACCGCGCGGAATTTGGCCATGGTGAGGAACTGGTCGTCGTCGGCGGCCAGCCGGAAATAGATCATCCCGCGCGCGGCATCGAGCGCCACGCCGCTCGCTTCGAGCGCCCGCAGGCAGTCCACCGCGGCGGCGATGACAAAGGCCAGCTCCTGCGCTTCCGAGCCGCCGGCATTATGGACGATGCGGCCGTCGGCGACCGCGAACGGTCCGCGAAAACCCTGTTCGGCGAGATCGCGCACGCCTGCCGCAAATATTTTCGACAGCTCGCTCCACGGCCGCGGGCTGGTGCCGGACGCCGCGAACCCGCCAATCGGATTGAGGCTCGCGCGCAGATCGACCGCGGCCGGCGAGTAGTTTCGGCTTTTTACCAGCGCCGCAAAGTGCTGCACGGCGGTTCGCGTCGGCGGGCTGAGATTGAAGTCGATGGTGATGCCGGCATCCAGTTCGATGCCGTCGAGCAGGCGCGCCATCGTCTCCGGCGAGGCGTCAAGCCCGTAGCCATTGGCGTTGAGCGAGCCGGCAAACACCAGCGTCAGCCCGCTCGCGCCGTTCTCCAGGTCTTGCAGCGCCTGTGCGTTGGCGGCGGCTGGATCGGGGTGATCGACTCGCTGCATCAGCGTCCAGGCCGCGCCGGGTGGCCGCCCAGCCACTGGCTTGGCGCCCGCCGCGCGCGGGTAGAGCGGCT
>DAIMKK010000005.1:9561-20986 GCA_036721745.1 Pseudolabrys sp.
CGATCCGCAAGCCGTCATAGGTCTGGCTGGTGAGCCGCTTGTCGAATGAGGCGCCTTTCAGCGCGGCCTCAACCAGCTTGCGCCAGTCCGCCTGGCTGGTGGGCGGAAACTCGGCGGCGAGGGGAAGTTCAGCGTTCATCGGCGCAAATTGCCATAGTCAGGGCAGTGCCGCCATTGAGGTAAAGCAAATTATGTACCCGGCCGCGGCGGCAATCGCTCGATATCGGCGGTATCGACGCTGGCGAGCGCCTCGCGCACGCTACGTCCGCCGATGACGAGGTCGGGCGCGATTTCGGCGAGCGGCAGCAGCACGAAGCCGCGCTCGAACAGGCGCGGGTGCGGCACCGTCAAGCCGAGTTCCTGAACGGCAAGGCGGCCATAGGCAATGATATCGATGTCGGCGGTGCGCGGGCCCCAGCGCTTTTCATGAGCGCGGTCGCGGCCGAGCTGCAATTCGACGTCTTGCGCATGCAGCAACAGTTCACGCGGGGTCAGCGTCGTCTCGACCGCGATGCACAGGTTGATGAAGGGTGGCTGATATTTGAAACCCCAGGGCGGCGTGCGGTAGTCGGAGGAGCGCGCAGTTAGCAGCACTTGATTGCCGTCGCACAGCAGCGTTACCGCGCGGTCAAGAATAACGCGGCTGTCGCCGACATTGCCGCCGAGCGCCAGCCAGGCCTCGATCATGATTTGCCATCGCCACGCGCGCGCACGAGCGTGACGCCGACGTCGCTGAAGGTCGCCGCGATCGGAGCGTGCGGCTTGTGGATCGTCACCTTGATCTGGCGCACGCGCGCGAACGCGCCGAGCACCGCGCTGGCGACATGGCCGGCGGCGGTCTCGATCAGCTTGCAGCGCTGCCCGCAGAACGCCTTGCTCGCGCAATCGACCACCTTGTCGTAGGAAACCGTGTCCATCACTTTGTCCGAGCGAGCGGCGTCGGAAAGGTCGATCTCAAGCTCGAGATCGATGGTGAAGGTCTGCCCGACCTTGGCTTCGTAGGGCATCACGCCGTGATAGGCATGTAGCGACAGGCCATTGATGAAGATGCGGTCGCTCATCGTGCCGCCTCGATGGCTGAAGCAACCCGCAGCGCCTGCACGGTTTCGGCGACATCGTGCGCGCGCACGATCGCCGCGCCGTTCTTCACCGCTTCGAGATGGCTGGCGATCGAGCCGCCGAGCCTTTGATCGGGCGAGGATGGCGTCACCGCATTGATGAAGCGCTTGCGCGAGGCGCCGATCAGGAGCGGAAGCCCGAAGCGTTTGAATTCGGCAAGCCGCGCGATGCAGGCGATGCTCTGCTCCGGCGTCTTGCCGAAGCCGATGCCGGGATCGAGCACGATTTTGTCGCGCGCGATGCCGGCGCGCTCCGCGATTTCCAACGAGCGCGCAAAGAAAGCGGTCACCTCGGCGATGATGTCGATGGCTGGGTCGGCGCTTTCGCGGTTATGCATCACGATCACCGGAACGCCGCGCTCGGCGACCAGCTTTGCCATGGCGGCATCGCGCTGCAGGCCCCACACGTCGTTGACGATAGCGGCGCCCTGGTCGAGCGCCCAAGCGGCGATGTTGGCCTTGATGGTGTCGATAGACACCGGCAGCCCAAGCTTGAGCGCCGCCGGCAGGATCGGCTTTAGCCGCGACATTTCCTCATCCGCCGAGACCGGCGTTGCGCCGCCATAAGGCCGCGTCGACTCCGCACCGATATCGAGGATGTCGGCGCCATGTTCGGCCATCGCGGCGGCCTGGGTGATGGACTTGGCTGGATCGATGAAGCGGCCGCCATCGGAGAAGGAGTCCGGAGTCACGTTCAGAATGCCCATGACCAGCGGCCGCCCGAGCGCCAATAGCGCCGAAAGTGCGTCGCGCGCGGGCTTTTGCGCTGGGCCGGCGGCGGTTTCGAAGTTGCGGGCGAGCCCCATGACGGTCGCTTTGCGCTGGAAGGCGCCGGGCTGTCAAGAAGCCTCGGATCGCGGCCGGGCCAGGCTATTTATAGCTGATCTTCAGCTGAAGCTTCTTGGCGTTTTCGATCCAGGTGCCGACCACTTTCTCGGACGGCAGCAAGCGGACCATTTTCCGCTTCTTGTTGGCCTCGGCCATCGCCTTGGCGAGATTTCCCGGATTGCGATACTTGAGTTCCTTGACGGTATCGACGCCCGCGGCTTGCAGCAGCTCGGCATATTCCTTGCGGATGCCCTTGATGCGCATGCGGTCGGCGACGTTGGCCCAGCACAGCAATTGCTTTTCGTCGAAACCGGTCTTGATGGCGAGCATTTTGCGCCCGCGCACGGTGCGCGCCGCCTCGAGCAGCCGTTCGGTTGACCGGATCCCCGCCGTCTTGAGGATCGTGGCTGCGTAGCCATCGATCCCGTCGATATCGGTGATGGGATAGGACATCCGGACTTCCCCGCCTGCTTCTTACTTTTGCCTTCGCCCTTAAATGGAGCGTTCAAACGAATTGACTTAAGCCCGGAATTGCGCCGACGACTTCTCCGACGGCGTCTTCGCCGGCTTTTTCGCGGATATAGGCGAGAACTTCCTTAGCCACGCCTTGCACCTGGCCCATGCTCAGCCCAGCCCCCATCATTTTAGTGCCAGCGCCCATCACGCCGCCCATGGCGAACATGCCCCCGCCGGTGTCGCCGGCTTGCTGGGCTTCGATCAGCGCCTGCGCCCCGGGAAGTTTATCGACGAGAGCCTGAACTTTGTCGGGTGGGCCTTCCTTGACCAGGAATTCTAGGATGATCCCAACGGATTTTTCCGCTGCGACCTTGTCGACGCCGACATTGTCGACGAGACGCGCAATCAATTCGTCCATGATCCCCTCGGCTCCCCCACACTGTCGGCGGGTTGTCGCTATATTGAACGTCGTTGACGGAGATGACAAGCACGTTGCGATGTCGCAGATAAAAAGTTGCCATGTGCTCGCACACTGTCGCAGCAGCCTGTCAAGTAAAATGTAACGTGTTTAGCATTTTGACGTGAGACTGTTGGTTGGCGCACACACATGCGTTCGTACGCGAGCTGTCAATCGAAAAGCCCGTCGGCAATACGCTCGGTAGTATCCGGAGAACGAGGCCTGTCATTCATTTTCGGCAAGGCAGTCGTGCCGCTCGGCTATGCTTGAGAAATTCTAAAAAGTAAATGGGAAAATCACGCCAGATCGCGCAAGTTAGCCCCTTCAACTTGCAATCCGGCGGCAAATTTGAACGTTTGTGCACACCTACGGCGCTTTTCAGCCTAAGAATGCATTGCTAGTTTGCGTTTCCCGCCTGCAGGAGTTCGCCATGAGCACACTCGACGCGGTATTAAGCCGCATCGACCAGGATATCGACCAAAGCGTCGAGCGCTTGTTCGCGCTGTTGCGCATCGCCTCGGTTTCCACCGATCCGGCGTACAAAGAACAATGCCGGACCGCCGCCGAGCACGTCGCCGCCGACCTGCGCAGTATCGGGTTTGCAGCCGACGTCCGCCCAACCGAGGGCCATCCGGTGGTGGTGGGCAAAACCAACGGCGTTTCCGGCCCGCGCGTGCTGTTTTATGGCCATTATGACGTCCAACCGGTCGACCCGCTGACCCAATGGAAGACCCCGCCGTTCGAGCCGCGTATCGAAACGCTACCTGGAGGCCGCAAGATCATCGTCGCGCGCGGGGCCTGCGACGATAAAGGCCAGGCCATGACCTTCATCGAGGCCTGCCGGGCGTTCAAGGCTGTCACCGGCAAGCTGCCGTTGCCGATCACCACCATGATCGAGGGCGAGGAGGAGTGCGGCTCGAAGAACCTGTTCAAATTCGTGCGCGACAACGCGGCCGAGTTCAAACTTGACCTCGCGCTGGTCTGCGATACCGCCATGTGGGACGCCACGACCCCGGCGGTGACCACTTCGTTGCGCGGGCTGGTCTACGAAGACGTCAAAATCACCTGCGCCGACCGGGATTTGCACTCGGGCGTGTTCGGCGGGGCGGCGCAGAACCCGATCCGGCTGCTGGCGAAGATTCTCGGCGCGCTCTGGGACGACAATGGCCGCGTCACCATCCCGGGCTTCTACGACGGGGTGAAGGACCTGCCGGCCGACATCAAGGCCGACCTCAAGGCGCTCGACCTGACGCCGGAGAAGTTCCTCGGTCCGATCGGTCTGAAGACGCCGGCCGGCGAGAAGGGCTACCTGTTGCTCGAGCAGATCACCACACGGCCGACCGCCGAGATCAACGGCATCGTCGGCGGCTACACCGGCGAGGGGGCGAAGACCGTCATCCCCGGCCAAGCATCCGCGAAAGTCTCGTTCCGCCTGGTCGGCGAGCAGGACCCCGAGAAGGTCCGCGACGGCTTCCGCGCCTTTGTGCGGGCGCGCCTGCCGGCCGACTGCGCGGTTGAATTTGGCAATTTCGGCTTGGCGCCGCCGCTGCAGCTTTCGTTTGACAATCCGGCGCTCAACAAAGCGCGCGCCGTGCTGGCCGAGGAATGGGGCCGCAAGGCGGTGGCGGTCGGCGCCGGCGGCTCGATCCCCATCGTGGCGGATTTCAAGAGCGTGCTCGGGATGGATTCGCTCTTGGTCGGCTTTGCGCTCGACGACGACCGCGTGCATTCGCCGAACGAGAAGTTCGACCTCAACTGCTACCACAAGGGCATCAGGAGCTGGGCGCGGATTTTGGCGGCGCTGGCGGAGGGCTAGGGCGCCGGTTTGTTCCAAATCAATGAATTGCAACGTTCCCGGGTGCCCTCTGATCGTATTCGTTCAGAGGGCTCCCGGATGTCGGCTAAACATCGTAAGATCGCTTTGTTTGCCGTCCTCGCGATGGCGATAGGAGCGCTGGTCGTCGCACCAGCTATGGCGTCGAACCCGGTGCCGAGAACGATTACCGGATGCGTATTCAATGGACGCTTCATCTCATCCGACGGCTACGACATCCGTCCGAGGTATGCCGACGGCCGGCAAGTTGACCTGCGGCCCTTCGATGGACACGGGCTGACGATCGACGGCGCATTGCTGCCGGGAGATGTGTTGATCGTCAGCAAGCTCCCGCGTGACTCAGGTCCCTGTGAGACGATGAGACCGCATTGAAATAATGCGCAAGGAGTTCACTCCGGCGCTTGCTGGTTGTCTTGCCGGTTCGCACCTGCTAGGGCGCGGCGGCAATACAACGCGCATCGCAAGGCGACATGGCTCCTCCTCTCCTTCAACTCAAAGACATCGCGCTGACCTTCGGTGGCACGCCGCTTCTTACCGGGGCGGAGCTGTCGGTCTCGACCGGCGAGCGCGTCTCGCTGGTCGGACGCAACGGCTCGGGCAAATCGACCTTGCTGAAAATCTCTGCCGGGTCGGTCGAGCCCGACCGCGGTTCGGTGTTCGTGCAACCGGGAACCTTGGTCAACTATCTGCCGCAGGAGCCGGACTTCTCCGGTTTCGCCTCCACCTTGGACTATGTCGAAGCGGGATTGCGTCCGACCGACGACAGTCATGCCGCCCGCGCCATGCTGGAGCAGCTCGGCCTTACCGGCCAGGAAGACCCGGCGCATCTGTCAGGTGGCGAGACGCGCCGCGCCTCGCTCGCGCGCGTGCTGGCGCCGTCGCCCGATATTTTGCTGCTCGACGAGCCGACCAATCATCTCGACCTCACCACCATCGAATGGCTCGAACGCGACCTCGACGCCCGGCGCGCTGCGCTGGTGATCATCAGCCACGACCGGCGCTTTCTTTCGACGCTGTCGCGTTCGACGATTTGGCTCGACCGCGGCACGACCCGCCGCATCGAACGCGGCTTTGCCCATTTCGAGGAATGGCGCGACATGCTGCTGGCGGAAGAAGAACGCGAGCAGCACAAGCTCGACCGCAAAATCGTCGCCGAAGAGCACTGGATGCGCTACGGCGTCACCGGGCGGCGCAAGCGCAACATGCGCCGGGTCGGCCAGTTGCAGGCGCTGCGCGAAGCGCGCCGCACCTATCGGGGCGCCACCGGCGACGCCACCATCACGGCCGGTGCGGCGGCGCCCTCCGGTGTGCTCGTCATCGAGGCGAAGGAGATCGGCAAAAGCTATGGCGGACGCGACATTGTTCGCGACTTCTCGATCCGCATCCAGCGCAGCGACCGCATTGGCATCGTCGGGCCCAATGGCAGCGGCAAGACCACGCTGATCAACATGCTGACCGGCGCATTGCCGCCGGATGCCGGCACGGTGAAACTCGGATCGACGCTTGCCGTCGCCACCCTCAATCAGCATCGCGACAGCCTCGACCCGCAAGTCACCGTCGCCGAGGCCTTGACCGGCGGCAGCGGCGACACCGTGATGGTCAACGGGACGCCCAAGCACGTCATCGGCTACATGAAGGACTTTCTGTTTTCGAGCGAGCAGGCGCGAACGCCGCTCGGCAAGCTGTCGGGCGGCGAACGCGGCCGCCTGATGCTGGCGCAGGCGTTGGCGAAGCCCTCGAACCTGCTGGTGCTCGACGAGCCGACCAACGATCTCGACATGGAAACGCTCGACGTGCTTGAGGACATGCTCGGCGATTATCCCGGCACGGTGCTCTTGATCAGCCACGACCGCGATTTCCTCGACCGGCTGGTGAGCGGCGTGATCGTGCCGGAAGGCAGCGGCGGCTGGACCGAATATGCCGGCGGCTATTCCGACATGCTGGCGCAGCGCGGCGCCGATCTCGCCCGCGAGCAGCGCAAGCCGGAGCCGCCAAAGGTGGTCAAAGCGGCCGCTCCCGCCGTGGCGCCGCCGCTCGCGAAGCAGCGCATGACCTTCAAGGACAAGCACGCGCTGGAGACCTTGCCCAAGACCATCGCCGGGCTGCTCGCGAAAGCCGATGAATTGCAAGCCAAGCTTGCCGATCCGCAATTTTATATGCGCGACCGCACCGGGTTTGAAAAAGTCACCACCAACCTGGGCGAAACCCAACGCAAGCTGGCCGCGGCCGAAGAACGATGGCTGCAGCTCGAAATCCTGCGTGAGGAAATCACGGGCGGCTAATTCAAATCTCGAACAGTTCGTCGACCGAGAATTTCCGTGGAATAAGTTTCTGGCGGAAACTGTGGTCGATGACGATCTCGAGCGAGCGGCGGTTGGCCTCGACGCCAAAGCGCCAGGGATCGAGCAGGCCGCCCTGTGGCGGCGGCACGGCGCGCCGGCTTTCCTGCAGCACCCGGTAGATTTCCTGAACAATATCTGGCCGCGATTTTGCGATGCTGTCGCGCACCACCATCATATGATTGATCGGCACGCCGCCATGGGTCTCCGCCCACTTGCGCGCGACCGCATCGGCGTCGGGAATGAGCGGCTTCAATCGCCGGTCGGGCAGCGTATCGCCAACGATCGCCGCATCGAGTTCGCCGTCGAGCAGCATCTGCACCAGCGTCCTGCCTTGCGGCGCGCGCGTGACGAAATCGGGGTCCTTGTATTCGGCGAGATGCGGATCCTCGAACGTGATCCAGCGGACCTTGGCGGTATCGACGCCGTAGTCGTCGGCGAGGAAGCCGCGCACCCAGGCGCCGGTCGTCTGCGTATAGGCCCGCACGCCAACGCGCTTGCCGGTAACGTCGGCCGGCGTCAGCTCGCCGCGTTGCGGATTGTAAACGATGGTGTGGTGCTGGCCGCGGCCGAGCACGGTTGCCGGAATGAGAGCGTAAGGCTTGCCGTAAGTCTTCGCCTGCAAAAACGTGACGATCGCCAATTCGGCGACGTCGAACATGGCTTCGCGCACCAGCGGCTTGAATGCGGTGTTCGAGACCTCCACGTCGGCGAAATTGAATTCGATGAGGTCGGATTCCACCTCGCCCTTTCTGAGCGCAAGCGTATTGGGATAATTGCCGAGCAGCGTGAACAGCTTGGATTTGGTCATGGATCGTCTCGTTAATCCGCCAGTGCCGGGTAGAGGACTTGGGCCGTCTTTGCGAAGATCCAGTCACGATCGGCTTGTGGCAGACAGGCCAGCGACTCGCGCGCGGTTTTCAAAAGTGTTGGCAGGGCACCTTCGCTCGATGGAAAGTTCGATCCCCAGGCCAGCCTCGACGCGCCGAATTCAGCGGCGAGGCGCGGGAAAATAGTTTCCGGCGTCGCCTGGCCGCGGCGCGCCTCGGCGAAAATACGCGGTGTCAGCTTGAGGTAGATGTTAGGGTAGCGTGCAAGTCCGAACAGGCTGGCGGCGGCCGCGTAAGGCGGCCCATCGTCCAGCACCGGCCGCGCGCAATGATCAAGAATGATCCGCACCGCGGGAAAGCGCTCGGCCATGCCGATCGCTTGCGGGATCGCCTTGGCCGACATCTGCAGGCAGATCGAAAGTCCAAGCTCTTCCGCGCAAGCCCATGCCGGATAGGATTTCGGGTCGTCGAGCCAATTGGCCTGTTCGGACATTGTGCTGCCGAACGTGAACAGCCGCAAGCCGGTCAGCCGTTTTGCGACCCAGAAGCGCATACGCTCCGCGGCGTCTGGCGCCAGCACATCGACCGAAAAAACGCCGGTGAATCGCCGTGGATTGGCCGCCACCGCGTCGGCCACATAGGCGTTATCATGGCCGTAACAGGTCGAGGCCTGCACGATCGCGGCTTTTTGCACGCCGGCCTCGTCCATGGCGACGATCAGCTTCTCGACGGTGACCGGCCGCGTGCGCGACCAGTCGGATTGGTGGCCGCCAAGCGGCGCCAAAGGATAGCGTTGGGTGTCGCCGGCGATGATGTGCGGGTGAACGTCGATAGTGGTGGTGGTCATCGAATGGCGGTCCAACCTTGCGCCCGAAGCTGCGCCGATTTTGCTTCTGCCGTCAACCGAACACATTGGTGGGACGCCATACGCCTGGTGCATTGTCAGTCAGGCTGCAACTTTCTATTGTCCACGCCGCGCAATGACCGCTGGGACCCAAAATGCGATTATTCGCTGATCGCGCCGCCGGCCACTTGTTGCGGCGCATAGCCTATACCGGTGCCGCCGTCGGGCTGTCCGTCGCTATGATGGCGGCCAGCCTGGCGGACGAGACCGGGGCCTATCCGTCACACGCCGTGCGCATCATCGTTCCATATGGTCCCGGCGGAATCGCCGACGTCACCATGCGGCTGGTGGCAAGGCAGCTGAGCGAACATTTCGACCAGCAATTTTATATCGACAACCGGCCGGGTGCCGGCGGCATCCTCGGTATGAAGGCGGCCGAAGAAGCCGCACCCGATGGATATACGCTGGTGATGATCGGCGGGGGGCTCGCCATCGCAAAGGCGCTGTTCAAGTCCTTGCCCTACAATATCGAGACCGATTTCGTGCCGATCTCCACGACAGCGTCCTATGGCCTTTTGATCGCAACAAAGGCCGGCTCTCCCTACAAAACGGTCAAGGACATTATCGCCGCGGCCAAGGCAAATCCTGGCAAGCTTAATTTTGGCACGATCAATGCCGGCAGCACCCAACATCTGTCGGCGGAGCTGTTCCGGATCATGGCCGATATCAATGTCACGACGATTCCCTACAAGACGACGCCGGAGCTGGCCTTGGCTGTGCTACGCGGCGACATCGACGTCGCATTCGAATATTATGCCGGCTTTCAATCAGCTCTCGCCGAAGGCCGCATGGTTGCCGTCGCGACAACGGCGCGTGAGCGGGCGAGCAATCTGCCGAACGTGCCGACCGTGATCGAGAGCGGCCTTCCCGGCTACGATGTAACGAGCTGGAACGGGATTGCCGTCCGCACTGGAACCTCCGACGACATTATCTTCGTGCTCAATCGTGAAGTGGAAGAAGCGTTGAAGACCCCCGCAATACAGAAGTATGCGCGCGACGCCGGCATGGATGCGCGCGGCATGGCATCGAAAGACCTGTCCAAACGTATCGTGAGCGACGTCGACAAATGGTCGCAGATCATCGCGAAGGCGGGTATCCGGAGGCGATAGGCTCGGCTACTTGAGCTGATCGGCCACCTTGTCGATGCCGGCCTGGGAGCAGACGTCGTCCTTGCCGGGCGAGCCGGAGACGCCGACCGCGCCGATCACCTCGTTGCCGGCCTTGATCGGCACCCCGCCGGGCAGCGCCAGCACGCGGGTATAGTGCACCGAGCCAGCCGTATCCGGCCTGTCCTTCAGGCGTTTGACGAAATCGGCGGATGGCTGGCCGAAGGTGCGCGCGGTAAAGGCTTTGCGCTCGGCGCCTTCGGGTGTGTGCAGCCCGGCGCCGTCGTCGCGCAGCATGACGATGGTCTGGCCGCCGCGGTCGACCACCGCCACCGCGACCTTGAATCCCATGCTCTGGCACTGCGCGAGCGCGGCATTGGCGATGGTCTGCGCCATCGCCACTGAAACATTCTTTTGGCTAAGAACCTGCGCGCCGGCGGGCGACGACAACGCGGCGGCAACGGCGAGACTCGCAAGACCCTTCGAAATCGGCGACATGAGGTAACCTCTCGGGTGTTTTTTGTCAGGGGCGGATGGCCCCTGTTCTGAACATACCCCAACCGCGCCCGTTTTATTCGTGTCTTTGCGATGCGGCGCTTTGGGCGTGGACTCGTACGCGGGCCGCCCGAAGCCCCTTATCGGGGGTAAAGCGGACATGACCCGAACCTACCGCCATGTCCCTTTGGGACCCAACAACGACATTGGCCAGCGTCACACCAGCCCCCTTTCAGCATAGCGGCCTGATCCGATACGATGCCTTCTCCTAAGCCGTGGGGCGGCGATGAGACGGCGCGAGTTTATTTCATTTGTTGGTTGGGCCGCGGCTTGGCCGCTTGCGGCGCATTCTCAGCCAGTAAAACAGCCGACTATCGGGTTCCTCGGCGCAAGCATACCGTCGGCTTGGACCCCATGGACCGCCGCCTTTGTGCAGCGGCTACGCGAACTTGGCTGGATCGAAGGCCGTACAGTCACGATCGAGTATCGTTGGGCCGAAGGACGTGCGGAACGGTTTCGCGAAATAGCGGCGGAGTTTGCTCGGCTCAAGGTGGATGTCATTGTTACAGTTGGCAGTGCGGTCGCTGCCGCGGTGCAGGCAAGCACGACGATCCCGATTGTGTTCGCAATAGCGGTTGACCCCGTGGGCAGCGGCATGGTCGCCTCGCTGTCTAGGCCGGGCGGTAACGTCACTGGCATATCGACGCAGACGAAGGAACTTGCCGGCAAACGAATCGAACTCTTGCGTGAGGTACTTCCCAACCTTCGCCGATTGGGGATAATCGGCAACGTTAGCTATTCCGCCGGGGTCCTCGAGATCGCCGAGGTAAAAACGGTTGCCTCAAAGCTTGGCATTGATGTGGAAGTGCTGGAAATACGGCGCGCTGAAGATATTGCGCCCGCGTTCGGGGCGCTTAATAGCGGGCAGCAGGCTCTTTATGTGTGTGCCGACGCATTGATAAATGCCAACATCGCTCGCATCAACACGCTAGCGCTGGGCGCCAGACTGCCTACGCTTCACCCGTTCCGTGAGTATCTCGGAGCGGTAGGTCTTATGT
>DAIMKK010000006.1:0-19836 GCA_036721745.1 Pseudolabrys sp.
GCGCTGGTGTTTCTGGCCGGCGTCATGCTGGCGACTGGTTATGGCCTGCCGTATCCGCTGCCCGTGTTCTGGTTATGGGTGGTCGCCGGCGCGCTGACACAGATAGGCGCCACCGCCACCATGCTGTCGGTGATGGGCGAGCGGTCGTTCGTCGTCGCCTACGCTTATATAAAGACCGAGCCGGTGCAGGTTGCGCTGTTCGGCCTGATCTTTCTCGGCGATCATGTCACGCCGTTGACGGGTCTGGCGATCCTGATCGCCACCGTGGGCGTGATCGTGATCTCGCTCAAGCCGGGCTCCGGCCAAGTCAGCACCGCGCGATCGACCGCGGTTGGGCTGCTATCTGGCGCGCTGTTCGCGCTGTCCGCTATCGGTTATCGCGGCGCGATTCTGTCGTTGCAACTGCCTCATTTCGTCATGGCGGCGACCTTCACGCTGGCGGTCGGCCTGGTGCTGCAGGCGGTCTTGCTGTCGGCCTATCTGGCGCTGCGCGATCCGGGCGTGTTGCGCGCCATCGCCAAGGCCTGGAAGCCCTCGCTGTTCGCCGGCTTCATGGGCGCGCTCGCCTCGCAATTCTGGTTCCTCGCTTTTGCCATCGCCACGGCGGCGAGTGTGCGCACGCTGGCGCTGGTTGAGGTGCTATTCGCGCAAGGCATCACGCACTTCATCTTCAAGCAGCCGACCACTGGGCGCGAACGCGCCGGCATCGTGCTGGTGGTGATCGGCGTCGCGCTTTTGGTGTGGGCGTATTAGCCCGCATCAACGCGGACTAATTCCGTTCTTCCGGCAAAATCGGCAGCGGATGGAATTCGATACCTTCCTCAGTCAGCGCCTTGGCGTCCTCGAGCGAAGCCTCGCCGTAGATCGAGCGATGCTTGGTCTCGCCGTAATGCATCTTGCGCGCTTCCTCGGGAAATTTCGGCCCGACATGGTCGGCATTCTTGGTGAGATGCGCGCGCAGTTCCTTGAGCTTGCTGCGCAGCTCCTGCTCCTGCGGCGAGATCATCGCGACAGAAGTCTTTTCTTGCACTTTCTCCGGTGCGGTCTCGGGCGCGACAGCCGGCGGCTCGGCCGGCGCCTGGCGCTTGCGGCTGCCGGCCAGCCGCGGCGCCATGATCGCCTTTTCGACTTTGGCCGTGCCGCAATGCGGACACGTCACAAGCTTGCGCTTGATCTGCTTGTCGTAGGCCGCCGAATCCGCAAACCAGCTTTCGAAGCCGTGGCCCTTCTCGCACACCAGCGCGTAGCGGATCATTCGGCCACCCTGACCATATGCAAGTGGGTTGGCTCGGCCATCGGCTCCACGATCTCGAAACGCCGGCCGTGCTGCAGCGACGGGATACGCGCACGCGCTTTCGCCACTTCCGCCAGATCGATCTCGGCCATCACCACCCCCGGCTCGGTGCCGCCTTCCGCCAGGATGCGGCCCCAGGGGTCAACGATCAGTGAATGGCCGTAGGTCTCGCGGCCGTTCTCGTGCTTGCCGGCTTGCGCGGCGGCGAAAACGAAGCAGCCGTTCTCGATAGCCCGCGCCCGGATCAGAATGTGCCAATGCGCCTCGCCGGTCTGTTGGGTGAACGCGGAGGGGATTGTGAGCATGGAGGCGCCGGCCTCAGCAAGCGCGCGGTAGAGCGCCGGGAAACGCAGGTCGTAGCAGATCGTGAGGCCGAGCCGGCCCCACGGCAGATCGGAGAGCACCGCCTGTTCGCCCGGCCGGTAACTGCGCGATTCGCGATAACTTTCGCCGCCGGCGAGATCGACGTCGAACATGTGGATCTTGTCGTAGCGCGCGGCGATGTCTCCTTTCGGATCGATCAGGAACGAGCGGTTGGCCGCCCGGTCGGGCGAAATCTTGATCGCCAGAGAGCCGACATGAATGTAAATCCCGAACTTGCGCGCCAACTCGCGCAAAGTGGCGAGCGAGGTGTCGGCGTCTTCATCCACGATGCTAGCGAATAGCCGCTCGCGCTTGACCTCCATGATGTTGGTCATTTCCGGCGTCAGCACGTATTCGGCGCCGGCCGATTTCGCCTCGCCGATCATGCGCACGGCGGCCTCGATATTGGCGGACGGCGCCAGTCCCGAGCGCATCTGGATCATCGCGGCCTTGAAGGCGGATGTGTTCATCACGATGGCCCATCGCCCGCCAGCAGGGAATCGAGCTTACCGGCGTCATCGAGCGCGTGCAGCTCGTCGCAGCCCCCGACATGCGTCGCGCCGATGAAAATCTGCGGTACGGTCGTGCCGCCATTCGCGCGCTCGATCATTTCGTTGCGGCGCTCCCAGTCGCGGCCGAGGTCGATTTCGGTGAATTCGACACCTTTGCGTTTCAGCAGGGCCTTGGCCGCATGGCAATAGGGGCAATAGCGGGTGGTATAAATTTCGATAAGGGGCATTTTGGTCTTTTTGGCGTTCCGCGAGCCGGCCCCCGTTATATGGTGGCGCGCACGGGCGCGACAACCCGGGCAAAGACCAGGACGTCCACGTGGGCGGCGCCCGCCCGCAACAAAGCGCGGGCGCAGGTATCGACGGTGGCGCCCGAGGTGAGCACGTCGTCGATCAGTACCAGGCGGCGGCCGGCCACCTGCGCCTTTTCCTCGGCCGGCACGCGAAAGGCGCCCTGCACATTGTCGGCGCGTTCGGTCTTGGACAGCCCGACCTGCTGCGGCGTCGCGCGCACGCGCTTGAGCGTTCCGTGCAGCACCGGCACGCCGGATAGACCGGAAATCGCGCCGGCCAGCGTCGCCGACTGGTTGAAACGCCGCGCCCACAGGCGGCGCCAATGCAACGGTACCGGTAGCAGCGCGTCGGCGCCGTCGAGCAGCTCGCGGCCGGCGCGCGCCATCCATTGGCCCATCATGGGTGCGAGATCGAGCCGGTCGCCGTATTTGAATGACAGCACCAGCTTGCGCGCGATCTCGTCATAGCGCACCGCGGCGCGCGCGCGGTCATAGGCCGGCGGATCGGCGATCGCCTCCATCGACAGCAGGCCTGGGCCAGGATCGTAGGTGAACGGAATGCCGAGCCGCGCGCAGTAAGGCGGCTCGATCAGCGACAGTTTCGACCAGCACGACGCGCACAACCCGACCCCGTCGCCAAGCGGCGCCCGGCAGGACGGGCACAATGGCGGCAGCGCCACGTCGAGGGCAACGCGCAACGCAGCCCGCAATCCGCCCCAGAATTGCACGGGTCGCGTTGGCGCCTTTGCCTCACTTGCCGAGACAAGCTCGTTCATGCTGCAAATGTACCAGATGCCGCAAAGCCCGACCATATTCGACCGCATTTTGTTGCGCGCGCGCCAGCAGCGCGCCCGCGCGCTTGGGCCCGAAACCTTCCTGATCGACCGGGTCGCCGCCGATCTGGGCGAGCGGCTTTCCGTGGTGCTGCGCACGTTCGAGCGGGCGGTCGATCTCGGCACGCCCACCGACGCGGTTCGCCGCGTGCTGGCCGAAAGCGGCAAGGTCGCAACGATCATTTCCGCTACGCCGGCAGCCGCGCGCGGGGATTCATTGCACGTCGCAGCCGACGAGGAGGCCTTGCCGTTCGCCGATGGCGCGCTCGATCTGGTCGTGTCCGCCCTGGCGCTGCAATTTGTGAACGACCTGCCCGGCACGCTGATCCAGATCCGCCGCGCGCTCAAGCCGGATGGCCTGCTGCTGGCGGCATTGATCGGCGGCGACAGTCTTACCGAATTGCGCGAAGCCTTCGCACAGGCCGAAAGCGAAGTTGAAGGCGGCGTATCGCCGCGTGTGGCGCCGTTCGCGGATGTACGCGAGCTGGGCGTGCTATTGCAACGCGCCGGGCTCGCTTTGCCGGTGGTCGATTCCGATCGGCTGACCGTGCGTTACGAATCGGTATTCGCTTTGATGCGCGACCTACGCCGCATGGGCGCAACCAATATGCTCACCGAGCGCCGCCGCACGCCGCTGCGGCGTGCGACCTTGCAGCGAATGGCGGACATCTATGCGCAGCGCTTTTCCGATGCGGACGGGCGTGTGCGCGCGACCTTCGAAATCGCATGGCTGTCGGGATGGGCGCCGCATGAGAGCCAGCAGAAGCCTCTCAAGCCCGGCTCGGCCGTGCGGCGGCTCGCCGATGCGCTCGGCACGCGGGAAATTCCGGCCGGCGAAAAGCCGCGGCCCTGACGCCGATCGTCAGTTAAAGGCGTCGGAAACGCTCTGATATTTAAGCTGCAGTTGCGTGCCCAAGCCCACGACCACGGCGATGATGGCGGCGGCGATGCCGGAAGCGATCAGCGCGTATTCGATTGCCGTGGCGCCGCTGTCGTCGCGGAAGAATTCGCGGAAGCTACGCATCGTTCGGGACCCACTCATGGACGCTTCCTGTTCAGTCGTTGATCGGCCAATTACAAAAGTGCCATCAGGTGCGAAATCAGCGGAACGTCCGCCGGAGGCATTTCGTAGTCCCGCAATCGGTTCGGTTTCACCCAAGCGAGCTTCTGCCCCTCGGTGGCGGCGACTTGCCCCTCCCAGCGCCGACAAACATAGAGCGGCATCAGGAGATGAAAGTCGGGATAGGCGTGGCTCGCGAAAGTGAGTGGCGCGAGACAAGCCTCATTGACGACGATGCCCAGTTCCTCCTGCAGTTCCCGGATCAAACTTTGCTCCGGCGCTTCGCCATCTTCGATCTTGCCGCCGGGAAATTCCCATAAGCCCGCCATCAGCTTGCCGGCGGGGCGCTGTGCGATGAGCACGCGGCCGTCGGCATCGACAAGGGCGCAGGCGGCAACAAGGACGATTTTAGTCACAGCCTTACATCCTCGACGATAGGCAGTCGTGGTTAAGGGGTCATTCAGCCGATTGCCGAGGTGCCCCCGTCCTGCCGCAACGGTTAACCCTTGGTTACGAGCGATAGTCGCCGTTGATGGCGATGTATTCCTTGGTCAGGTCGCAAGTGAGCACGCGGTCGCGGCCTTTTCCTAAACCGAGCGCGACTTTCAGGCTGATTTCCGGCTGCTTCATCGCCGCGCTCACCTCGGTCTCGCTATAGCCGGGATCGCGCGCGCCCTTGTGCGCGACGCGGATGCCGCCGAACCAGATCGACAATTTATCGCGATCCGCCGGCTCGCCCGCCTTGCCGACGGCCATGACGACGCGTCCCCAATTGGCATCCTCGCCGGCGATAGCGGTCTTCACCAGCGGCGAATTGGCGATCGACATGGCGATCTTACGCGCAGATGCCTTCGACACCGCGCCTTCCACCACGATCTCGACCAGCTTGCGGGCGCCTTCGCCGTCGCGCGCGATCTGCTCGGAGAGATTTGCGAGCACCGCCTGTAGGGCGCGTTTGAAATCCTTCAGGCGCGGATCGGCAGCGCGCGCGATGCGCGGATTGCCAGCCTTGGCCGTCGCGAAGATCATCAGCGTGTCGGATGTGGACGTGTCGCCGTCGATGGTGACCGCGTTGAATGTGTCGGCGACGCCTTCTTTCAAAAGCGCTTGCAAAGCCGGCGCCGCGATGGCGGCATCGGTGAACACGAAGGAGAGCATGGTCGCCATATCGGGCGCGATCATGCCGGCGCCTTTGGCGATGCCGTTGACGGTCACCGTCACCTTGCCGATGCGTGCCTTGGCGGTCGCCAACTTCGGAAACGTGTCGGTGGTCATGATTGCTTTGGCGGCGGCGAGGAAGTCGCCGGGTTTGGCGCGCCCGACGAGACCGTCCATGACGGGGGCGAACTTGGCGGCATCGAGCGGCTCGCCGATTACCCCGGTGGAGGCGAGGAATATGTCCGCCGGTTTGCAACCGGCCGCCTTGGCGGCGATCTCGGCGGTGAGCTTGGTCGCCGCGCGGCCGCTTTTGCCGGTGAAGGCGTTGGCGTTGCCGGAATTGACCACCAGCGCGCGCGCTTTGCCCGGCTTGAGCCGCGCCCGGCACCATTCGACCGGCGCCGACGGGCATTTCGATTTTGTGAATACGCCGGCCGTGGTGGTGCCGGCATCGAACAGCGCCAGCAGCACGTCGGTGCGTCCGGCGTAGCGGATGCCGGCCTCGACGGTGGCCAGCCGCACGCCGGCGATCGCCGGCAGATCCGGCACCTGTTTTGGGGCGAGGGGGGAAACTGAAGTGTTCATCGGCGCGGTACCCGGAAGTCAATCTGCATCAACTTGCTAGCTTAAATGAAATGGCCGGCACAAGGCCGGCCATGACGAATTGAATTGATCGATTTGATCGCCGTTACTTCTTATCCGGCTCCACCGGTGCCGCCGGAGGCTCCGTCTTATACATCTTCTCGATCTTGGCCTCGGCGCGCAGCTTCTGCACCAACTCGGCCTGCGCCTTGCGCGCCACATATTGCTCGATCTGCGGCTTGACGTCTTCGAACTTCGGCGTGGGCTTCACGCGCTTGTCTTCGACTTTGAGCACGTGCCAGCCGAACTGCGTCTTCACCGGCTCGGAGATTTGGCCTTTTTCCAGCTTGAAGGCGACGTTGGAAAATTCCGGCACCATTTGCTCCTTGCTGAAATAGCCGAGGTCGCCGCCGTTGGCCTTGCCGGACGGGTCTTCGGTGAGCTCCTTGGCGACGGTCTCGAAATCCTCGCCTTTCTTCAGGCGCGCAATGATCGCCTTGATCTTATCCTCGGCGGCCTTGCTCGCCGTCTCGTCGCCCGCCGCGGCGCGGATCAGGATGTGGCGGGCGTGAACCTCCTGCTCCTGGCCCATCTGCTTGACGGCTTCGTCATAGACCTTGTGCATGGCGTCGTCGGTGAGCGCTTCCTTGGCGGTGGCCTGTAAGAAATCGGACATCAGCAGCTTCTTGCGGGCGAAATCGAGATGCTTCTTGAACTCGGCCGTATCGCCCATTTTCTTGTCGTCGGCCGCCTTCGCCACCAGGATCATGTCGGCCATGAACTGCACCAGATAGTCCTGCTTGGCCTCCGGCGACATCGGCGGAATCTGGCCTGCCTCTTCCTCGGCGACGGCCATGTCGCTCTGGTGGATCTCGGTACCGTTGACCTTGGCGATGAGCGGGTCCTTGTCCTGCGCCGCGACCGGCCCGGCCGCCGCCAGCAACAGCGCCAGAGTGGCCGCGAGGATGCCGGCCCGGCCGGCGAAAAGGGAGATCGTCATGACGCTGTCCTTGGATTGGAATGGTCCGCAAAGTCTGCGGACGGCGGCGGACTTGTCACCCAACAACCGTGGCTTTGCAATGGCGGTATGGCACGCAGGTCTTGACGACCGCGTGACCGGGCCGAGTTTAGGCCGTGGCAAGCCGCCAATTGACAACAAACCGACCCCCTCCTATCTCTCCGCTAACGCCAACTGGTTAGCGCGTTCGCGTCGAATTTGCCCGAAAAGTGCCGTATTTCCGGAGCGCCGGAGGCAATATCCGGCCGTGGCCGCGTGCTAGAAGAATCCGCCTTGAATTGAGGAGCCTTCCGTATGATCGGCGCCGTTGCCCGCAAGCTGTTCGGCTCCGCCAATGAGCGGCGGATTCGCAGCTATCAGCCGCGGGTGGCCGAGATCAACGCGCTTGAGCCGGAACTGGAAGCGCTCTCAGACGAGGCGCTCAAGGCGCGCACCGACGAATTCAAAAAACAGGTCGCCGAAGGCGCTTCGCTCGACGACATTCTGGTGCCGGCCTTCGCCACCGTGCGCGAGGCGGCCAAGCGCACCATCGGCCAGCGCCATTTCGACGTGCAGATGATCGGCGGCATGATCCTGCACGAAGGCAAGATTTCCGAAATGAAGACCGGCGAAGGCAAGACGCTGGTCGCCACGCTCGCGGTCTACCTCAACGCCGTGTCCGGGCGCGGTGTGCACGTGGTCACGGTCAACGACTATCTGGCCAAGCGCGACGCCGAATGGATGGGCCAGATTTACGGCTTCCTCGGCCTCACCGTCGGCGTGATCGTGCACGGTCTCGACGACGAGCAGCGTAAGAAGAACTACGACTGCGACGTCACCTACGGCACCAATAACGAGCTCGGGTTCGATTATCTACGCGACAACATGAAGTACCGCATGGAGGACATGGTCCAGCGCGGCCACATCTTCGCCATCGTCGACGAAGTGGATTCGATCCTGATCGACGAGGCGCGCACGCCGCTGATCATTTCCGGCCCGCTCGACGACCGCAGCGAATTCTACAACACCATCGACAGCTATATCCCGGCGCTCGACAAGACCGACTTCGAGGTCGACGAGAAGCAGCGCACGGTGACGCTGACCGAAGCCGGCATGGAAAAGCTCGAGCGGCGCTTGGAAGCCGCCGGCCAGCTCAAGGGCGACTCGCTCTACGACGTCGAGAACGTCTCGGTCGTCCACCACGTCAATCAGGCGCTGCGCGCGCACAAGCTGTTCCAGCGCGACAAGGACTACATCGTGCGCAACGGCGAAGTCGTCATCATCGACGAATTCACCGGCCGCATGATGCCGGGCCGGCGCTATTCGGAAGGGCTGCATCAGGCGCTCGAAGCCAAGGAGCATCAGCCGATCCAGCCGGAAAACCAGACGCTCGCTTCGATCACCTTCCAGAACTATTTCCGCATGTACGAGAAGCTCGCCGGCATGACCGGCACGGCGCTCACCGAGGCCGACGAGTTCCTCGACATCTACAATCTCGACGTGCTGGAAGTGCCGACCAACATGCCGCTGGTGCGCATCGACGACGACGACGAGGTCTATCGCACGGCAAAAGAAAAATACCGCTCGATCATTGCGCTGATCGAGGACTGCAAGCTGCGCGGCCAGCCGGTGCTGGTCGGCACGACGTCGATCGAGAAATCCGAGCAGCTCGCCGACATGCTGCGCGATGCCGGCTGGGAGGCGCACGACTTCACCGATCCGAACGCCTTCGCCGCGCTTTATTCCGGCGACGACGGCGCCAGCAAGACCAAGGTGTTTGCCATCCTCAACGCCCGCTATCACGAGCAGGAGGCCTTCATCGTGGCGCAGGCCGGCGTGCCTGGCGCCATCACCATCGCCACCAACATGGCCGGCCGCGGCACCGACATCCAGCTCGGCGGCAACGCCGACATGCGAATCCGCCAGGAGATCACCGACATCACCGATTGGGCCACGCGCGACAAGGATCCGCGCGCCGCGGCGATCCGCGAGCAGGTGGCGCGTCTCAAGCAGAAGGCGCTCGCCGCCGGCGGTCTGTTCGTGCTCGGCACCGAGCGGCACGAGAGCCGGCGCATCGACAACCAACTGCGCGGCCGCTCCGGCCGCCAGGGCGACCCCGGCCATTCCAAGTTCTTCCTGTCGCTCGAAGACGACCTGATGCGCATCTTCGGTTCCGACAAGCTCGACGGCATGTTGCAGAAGCTCGGCCTCAAGGAGAACGAGGCGATCGTCCATCCATGGATCAACAAGGCGCTGGAGAAGGCGCAGCAGAAGGTCGAGGCGCGCAATTTCGACATCCGCAAGAACCTGCTCAAGTTCGACAACGTGATGAACGACCAGCGCACGGTGGTCTTCAAGGAGCGGCTCGATCTGATGCGCGACGAGGCGGTGGACGAGACCATCGCCGGCATGCGCCATTCGGTGGTCGAGGATCTGGTCGCCAAGCATATTCCCGCCAACGCCTATGCCGAGCAGTGGAACATTAACGACCTCGACACGGCGCTGCGCGAGGTGCTCACGCTCGACCTGCCGGTGAAGGACTGGGCCAAGGAAGAAGGCATCGCCGACGAGGAAGTGCTCGACCGCATCGAGCGCCGCGCCGACGAGCACATGGCGGGCAAGGTGGCCAAATGGGGCCCCGACGTCATGCGCTACGTCGAGAAATCGATTTTGCTGCAGACGCTCGACCACCTCTGGCGCGAGCACCTGGTGATGCTGGAACATCTCCGCCAGGTGGTCGGCCTGCGCGGCTACGGCCAGCGCGATCCGCTCAACGAATACAAGGCGGAAGCCTTCAGCCTGTTCGAGGCCATGATGTCGCGCCTGCGCGAGGCGGTCACCAGCCAGTTAATGCGGGTGGAGATCGTGCAGCAGCCGCCGGCAGAAGAGCCCAGCAAGCTTCCCTATATGGAGGCGCACAAGGTCGACCCCGCGACCGGCGAAGACGAGATGACGCCCGCTTTGGCGCCCATGCTGGTCGGCGCCGGCAACGGCAATGGCGCACAAGCCGAGCGTAATCCGAACGACCCCACGAGCTGGGGCAAAGTCGGGCGCAACGAGCAATGCCCGTGCGGCTCCGGCAAGAAATTCAAGCACTGCCACGGCAAATACGCTTAGATCGAATACGGCGGAATTGCTGCCCGATCGATGTTCCATGCCGGAACCAATGGACGGCAAAGGCATTGTAGTTAGGTTGACGCATCCTTTGCGATGACTCGCTCAAACAATTGGATCTTATCATGGCTTTCCGATTGCTCTCCACGGGCAAAGCGGCCGCAAGTGTCGTTCTTGCTTTTTGGTTGGTGACGACAAGCGGGCATACCCAGGGCGCAAGCTTGTTCGCCAAGCTTGAGGGTCAATGGGCGGGAAGTGGGACAATTGACCTTGCCAATGGCGCGCATGAGCCAATCAAGTGCCGGGCATCATACGATGTCCTGGAGGAGAAAAATAACCTTCAACTGAGTATTCGTTGCGCCAGCGATAGTTATAATTTTGACATGCACGCCAGCGCTACTTTGGCTTCGAATGCAATAAGTGGCAGCTGGAACGAAGTGAGCCGGAACGTTGCCGGAAAAATTTCCGGCACAGCGGAAGGCGATCACATAGAAGTCGTGGCCGACAGCGCAGCGTTTTCCGCCAGTCTGGCCTTGACTACGCTCGGCGATCAGCAGTCGGTGGTTATTAAATCCAAAGAAGCCAACACCACCGTCAAGGGCGCTACTATTACCCTCCAGCGCAGCTAATCGCCGCTGCGGTATCGCTATCGCAAGTTACCGTTTCCAAATTACGCCGGCTTTGCCCGTCGTTTTTTTACGACGCGAGTGCCGGCCACGTGGTCCATCCCGCATGGTGCCAGCGGCAGGGTTGCAATAGTATGCGCGCCGAATTACCGGCAAAAGCACCTATTGTTCGTTCCGCAGGTTTACGGGTTTCGTGATGCTAAAAGTCGAGGATCGCCCACGCCTGACGCCGCAGTCCGACGCCGAAGGCTGGCTGGCGGCATTCGAAGCGGCCTTGCAGTCGCATGACGCCGCGGCCGCAGCCGGGTTGTTCCTGGCCGACGGCCTCTGGCGCGACGTGCTGGCTTTCACCTGGAACATCCAGACCATGGCCGGCCGGCCGGCGATCGAGACAACATTGCGCGCAACACTTGCCCGCGCCAAGCCGGCGAATTTCCGCATTCCGCTGCGCCGCACGCCGCCGCGCCGGGTCAACCGCGCCGGCAGCGAATGCATTGAAGCCATCTTCGAATTTGCGACGGCGTTCGGCCCGGCTAACGGCATCGTCCGCCTGGTACCCGATAGCCAAGGCCGGCTGCGCGCCTGGACGTTGAACACCAATCTGCATGAACTCAGGGGCTACGAAGAAGAATTCAAGCGGCGCGCGGAACCCGACTCGACGCGCGATTTCGGCGCCGAAAATTGGTCCGACCGGCGCGCCCGTGAGCGCGCCTATACCGGCCGCGATCCGGCCGTGCTGATCGTGGGCGGCGGCCAAGCCGGGCTCTCGATCGCGGCGCGGCTGCATCAGCTCGGCGTCGATACGCTGATCGTCGATCGGCACCAACGGATCGGCGACAATTGGCGCAAACGCTATCATTCGCTGACGCTGCACAACGAAGTGCACGTCAACCACATGCCCTATATGCCGTTCCCGCCGACCTGGCCGGTCTATATCCCGAAGGACATGCTGGCGAACTGGTTCGAGGCTTACGTCGACACGCTCGAACTGAATTTCTGGACCGGGACGGAGCTTGTCAGCGGCAGCTATGACGACGCGCGCCGGCAATGGAATGTCACGCTGCGCCGTTCGGACGGCATTGAGCGCGTGATGCACCCGCGCCATCTCATATTCGCGACCGGCGTGAGCAGCATTCCCTACACGCCGGATTTGCCCGGGCTCGCCAACTTCGCTGGCACCAAAGTTCATTCCGGCGATTTCAAGTATGCCGAGCGGTGGAAGGGCCGCAAGGCGTTGGTGCTGGGCAGCGGCACCAGCGGCCACGACGTCGCGCAGGAACTGCACGCGCACGGCGCCGAGGTCACGATTATCCAGCGCAGCAAGACGTACGTCATCAGCCTGAAAGAGGCGCAAAGCGTCTACGCGATCTACTCCGAAGGCATCCCGTTCGAGGACTGCGACCTGCTGGCGACCTCGTTTCCCTATCCGGTTCTGCAACGCTCCTATCAACTCTCGACCGCGCGCGGCCGCGAGGTCGACAAGGCGCTGCTCGAAAACCTCGAAAAATGCGGCTTCCGGCTGCACTTCGGCGAAGACGAGACCGGTTTCCAAATGATGTATCTACGGCGCGGCGGCGGCTATTACTTCAACGTCGGATGTTCCGAGCTGATCATTTCGGGCCAAGTCAAACTGCTGCAATACGCGGATATCGAGACCTTCGTCGCCGAGGGCGCGCGGCTGCGCGACGGCTCAGTGGTGCCGGCCGAGCTACTAGTGCTGGCGACGGGCTACAAAAATCAGCAGGACACCGTGCGCGCTTATCTCGGCGACGAAATCGCCGACAAGATGGGCCCGGTCTGGGGCTTCGACGAGGGCGGCGAGTTGCGCAACATGTGGCGGGCGACCGCGCAGCCGGGACTGTGGTTCACCGCCGGCAGCCTGGCGCAATGCCGGATTTTCTCGCGCTATCTCGCGCTGCAGATCAAGGCGATGGAAGAGGGGCTGTTGAAATAGCCGCGACAATTGAATGGGAGGCGCATGATGAAACTTCGCCGCCGGCAATTTCTGCAACTGGCAGCGGGCGCGGCCGCGTTGCCCGCCGTCTCGCGCGTCGCGCTCGCGGATACCTATCCGAACCGGCCGGTGCACATCGTCGTCGGCTTTCCGCCGGGCCAATCGGCCGACATCAGCGCACGGCTGTTGGGCCAATGGCTGTCCGACCGCCTCGGCCAGCCGGTCATCATCGACAACAAACCGGGTGCGAGCAGCAGTGTGGCTACCGAGTTTGTCGTGCGTGTGCCGCCCGACGGCTACACGCTGCTCTGGGTCGCGACCAGTAATTACATCAATGCGACGCTATACAAAAAACTTCCCTACAATTTCATCCGCGACATCGAGCCGGTGGCGAGCAACACGCGCACGCCGCTCGTCATGGAGGTCAATCCGTCGGTTCCGGTCGGGACCGTTCCGGAATTCATCGCCTACGCCAAGGCCCATCCGGGCAAACTCAACATGGCCTCGGGCGGCATCGGCAACTCGACCCACATGGCCGGCGAGTTGTTCAAGATGATGACCGGCGTCAACTTGCTGCACGTGCCGTATCGCGGCTCGGCGCCGGCCATCAACGACCTGCTCGGCGGCCAGGTGCAGGTGATGTTCGATCTCATGGCTTCGTCCATCGGACACATCAGGGCCGGCAAGCTGCGCGCGCTCGGGGTGACGACGGCGACGCGCTCGGCGGCGCTGCCGGACGTCCCGACCATCGGCGAATTCGTCCCGGGCTACGAGGCGAGCGCGGTCGGGGGCATCGGCGTGCCCAAGGGCACGCCCAAAGAGATCGTCGGCAAACTCAACGCCGAAATCAATGCGGCCTTGGCCGACCCCAAGATGAACGAGCGGTTTGCCGACTTGGGCGTGGCGCCGGTGCCAGGCTCACCGGCCGACTTCGGCAAGCTCATCGCCGACGAAACCGAGAAGTGGGCCAAGGTGATCAAGTTCGCGGGCATCAAACAGCAGTGATGCGGGCTTGCTTACGCGGCGGCGTTAAAAGCCGAACAACCGGCGCGACTTGCGCTGGACATCGGGGATGTCTGCTCATGACCCTGGTTGTGTAAAAACGCGTCGCTCTAGATTTGATTCTCGCGATAAGATTCTCGCGCGGCTTGCGGGAGGATCGGATGAAGCGCTTCGTTGAGGCGGCAGATCGCGGGCAGAACACGCTGTTTCCTGAATGTTTGGAAGACTGGATCGGCGAGGACAATCCGGTTCGCGTCATCGACGTCTTTGTCGACGAACTCGATCTGGCAGAGCTTGAGTTTGACGGGGTAGATCCCGAGATAACCGGCCGGCCTTCGTACCATCCATCGGTCCTTCTGAAGCTCTACATCTACGGCTATCTCAACCGGGTGCAGTCGAGCCGACGGCTGGAGCGTGAGGCGGGGCGCAACGTTGAGGTGATGTGGCTGACGGGACGGCTCGCTCCCGACCACAAGACGATTGCCGACTTCCGCAAGGACAATGGCCGCGCCATCCGCCAAGTCTGCGCCCGGTTTGTCGCGCTTTGCCGCGCGCTGGGCCTGCTCACGCAGGCCAGCGTTGCGATCGATGGCAGCAAGTTCAAGGCGGTGAACAACCGCGACAAGAACTTCACGCGCGCCAAGATGGAGCGGCGCATGGCGCAGATCGAGGAGAGCGTCGCGCGCTATCTGCAGCAGCTCGACAGTGCCGACCGGCAGGAACCGTCCGAGGCGCTCAAAACCAAGACGAGCCGTCTGAAAGAGAAGATCGAGAAGCTGAAGGAGCAGATGCAGCGTCTGGAGAAGCTCCGGGTGCAGATGCTCGCAGCGCCGGACCAGCAGATATCATTGACCGATCCCGATGCCCGCTCGATGGCGACCAGCGGCCGCGGCTCTGGCGTCGTCGGCTACAACGTCCAGGTTGCCGTCGATACCACACATCATTTGATCGTCACGCATGAAGTAACCAACGTCGGGAGCGACCGGTCGCAGCTCTCGCCCGTGGCCAAGGAGGTAAAGGCAACGCTGGAAGTGAAAAACCTCGATGCGGTCGCCGACCGGGGCTACTTCAGCAGTGAGGAGATTCTGGCATGCGAGGAAGCGGGCATCACGGTCACGCTGCCCAAGCCGATGACCTCAAACTCAAAGGCGGAAGGGCGCTTCGGCAAGCAGGACTTTCGCTACATGGCTGAAGAGGACGCTTACATCTGTCCTGCCGGCGAAAGGCTCACCTACTCCTTCACGACCGAAGACAAAGGCTTGGTCCTGCGTCGCTACGCGACCGACGCCTGCCAGAGCTGCGCCATCAAGAACAGCTGCACCACCGGCAAGGAACGACGGATATCCCGATGGGAGCATGAGCACGTCCTCGAGGCGGTGCAGCGCCGGCTCGACGAGCATCCAGAGAAGATGCGCCAGCGGCGCGAGACGGTCGAGCATCCCTTCGGAACGATCAAGGCCAGGATGGGCGCAACGCACTTCCTGATGAAGACGCTGCCACGGGTCGCCACCGAGATGGCGCTGCACGTGCTGGCCTACAATCTCACGCGCGTCATGAACATTATCGGTATCCAGCCGCTCCTGGCAGCGATGAGGGCATAATCGCCGACGACATGCGTCCGCCTGCCATTTTAAAACCGCCCAGGACGGCTGCCATCCCAATCACGAGAACTCCCAAAACGGAAAAATCGCAAACTCGAGAAAATCACCGCATACGGCCACCGCGCCGGGGGGCGCCAAACATCAACGCTTCCGCCAAGGCGTTATTACACAACCAAGACCCAAAGCGGACCCCGCTCGGGACGGGATGCCTGCCTTTTGTGCCTAGTTTACTGACGGTTGCAAATGTTGCTACCTTGCTTGCAAGGGCGATAAGGGCGCTACAGAACAACAACAATTTGCGCCACAGGGGAGGACACAATGACTATTGCCCGCACGTTCGCGGCGGCGCTTGTTGCTGCCTGCACTTTGGCAACCGGCGCAGCCTCGGCCGAAACTTATCCAAACCGTCCTGTCACCATGATCGTGGCGTTCCCGCCCGGCGGCGCCGATGACGCGACAGCACGCATCATCCAAGACGCCATGCAAAAAGCGCTGGGCCAGACGATCGTGATCCAAAATATTGGCGGAGCCGGCGGCATGATCGCCGCCGACAAGGCGGCCCATGCCGATCCCGACGGTTACACCATCCTGCTGCATCAGGACGCGCTGGCCGCTGGCATGGCGCTTTATCCGAATCACACGTTCGACGCGGAGAAAGACTTCGTCGCGATCGGGCTCGTCAATACCACGATCAATACGATCGCGGGACGCCCGACCCTGCCGGCAAACAATTTCAAGGAGCTCTTGAGTTGGATGAAAAAGCCCGGCCGGACGACCAAGATCGGGCATCCCGGCGTCGGCTCGTTCGGTCATTTGGGCGAGGTGCTGGTCTTCCAGCAGCTCGGTGTGAAGGTCACCCAGGTGCCTTATCGCGGCGCCGGTCCGGCGCTCGTCGATCTATTGGCCGGGCAAGTGGACTTGGGTCCGATTTCGGCCGTGGTCGCGCAGCCGCTGATCAAATCCGGCAAACTCAAAGCCTATGCCGTCATCGGCACCAAGCGGTTCGCCGGCCTGCCTCAGCTCAAGACGATGGCCGAGCTCGGCTACAAGAGCCTCGATATCGATTTCTGGCACATGCTCCTGGCTCCGGCCGGCACCCCACGGCCGATCATCGATAAGCTCAACGCCGCGCTGCGCGTTGCGCTCGCTGATCCCAAGGTGCGCAAGACCTATGCGGACGGCGGCATGGACGAATACCCGGCCGACCAGGAAACGCCCGAGGCGGCGGCTGCGTTGCTCAAGAACGAGATCAAGCGCTGGGGCGACGTGGTCCGCGCCAACCACATCGCGGTTAAGTAAAATCGCGGTGATGAGGTCCGCTGGTCATTGGGACTCGCCGAAGCCGAACAGGCCGCGCGCCGTGTCGCAGTACAGTTTGCGGCGCGCGGCCGGATCGGGGAACAGCAATTCGGCCAATTCGACCAGCGGGCCGTAATCCTGACGTTGCAGCGCGCGCAAGAACGGCCAATCGGAAGCCCACATGCAACGATCAAGCGTGAACGTATTGACGATGGCGCGCACGAACGGCCAGGCGTCCTCGAACGGATATGGCAGTTTCGAGAATTTAGAATAGCCGGACAGCTTGACGCCGACCCGCTGAGTAGCGGCGAGCCGCAGCAACGCCTTGAAGCCGGGCTGGTTTAAGCCCGCTTCCGGCGTCGGCCGTCCACAGTGATCGATCAGCACGCGGATCGGCATGGCTTCGATCCACGGCACGAACATCGAGAGCTGGTCGTGCTCGCTCTGGATCTGCAGGAACATGTCGAGCTCGGCGAGTCTGCCGATCAGGCCGGCGGAATTCTTGTAATAGTCGATGCCGTGAAAGGTCGGGTTGAACGCCGCACCGATGACACCTTGCGCCTTCAAGTCGCGCAAGGCCGCAAGGTCGGCGTCGAAGTCGATGATGGCGATGCCCTTGAATCGTCCGCCGCCATGTCTAATCGTGTCGAGCAAGCAGGAATTGTCGCTGCCATAGCCGGAGTTCGGCTGCACCAGCAGCGCGTGGCTGACGCCGTAGGTCTGCATGACCTGACGAAGCTGCGGCGGCGTGCCGACCTCCGGGCCGGACGGCTTGTATTCGATGTCCTTGCCGTACGGAAAAACGACCGGATCGAGCACGTGGACGTGGCAGTCGATTTTCGGCTCTTTAAAAATGCTCATCCGGCGTGTTCGCTTTTCAGTTTATGCGCCAGCTTTTTACGGAACGCGCGGTCGCGCTTGAGATGCCATTCGCGGCTCATGGCCGCGCGCTTGCTCTTGCAACGCTCCGCATGCAGCAGCACCCAGACGCGCCCGCGCGTCGTGCGCGCGCCCTTGCCGGCATTGTGCTGCGCCAGCCGGCGCGCGACGTCGCTGGTCCAGCCGACATAGGTCAGGTGGCGGGTTTTTGTGCGGGTTCCGAGAACGTAGACGAAAGCGCCCATGCGTGCTGCGGCGCTTATAGCGCGCTTGTCAGCGCAGCGCGGTCCAGCGGCTCTCGAACGAGCCGGCCGGAACCACCGGCTGCGCGCCCTGCAATAGACCGTTAGTGCTCGCCGGCGGCGGCGACGAATAGGCGGTACGCATGTCCGGCGCGGGCGGCTTTGTATCTTTGCGGGCTTGCTGGACGCTTGGCGCCGGTACCGGCGCGGGGGCCTCTGTCGCCACCGTCTTCGGCGTGGCCCGTGCCAATTCCTGCGGCCTGGACGGTGCGGAAGCGGTACGCACCGGCGCAGTGCGTTTCAGTTTAGCGGCCATTTCGGTCTTGCTGCCGCGCAAGGCGACGTCCTGGCTCTCTACCGGCTCGGTCGGCTGGGCGCGCACCGGTGAGCCGCCGAATAGATTGCCCAACAGGCCGGTGATCGATTTCGGTTGCTCGGGCGGCGCTTCGCCTTCCTTGGCTTGCGGCGCCGGCTCGGGCATCGGCACGCTCGCCAACACCACGGGCCGGTTGGCCGGCGGCGCGGCGGTCACGGCCAGCCGATTAGACGTGCGCGGCAGCGCGCCGGGCACTTGCGCACCGCTGGAGATCTGAGAATTACCAGCGACCTGATAAATGCGGCCGTTATTGTCGAATATGTTGGGGCTGGTGAGCTTGGCCTCGAACACCGGGTTCATGCCGCCGTCGCCGACGCGGAACGGCACGACGGCGATGTCGTGCGCGATGTAACTGGCCATCTGAATCTGCTCTTGCCGCCGATGGTCGAGCACCGCGTCGGCCACCGCCGGATCGAGCCGGTAGACGGGGCACTGGCCGCGCGGACTGAAGTTGAGTGGCTTTGTGGAATTTTCCGGCGCAGCGGCGTCGAACACGTAATGCTTGTCGCACACCGCCACCTTCGGCTCCTGGCGGGTGGCTTCGAAACTGTCGTAGCCTTCTTTCAGCATTTTCCAGAACGCGAAGTTCGGATTGTTGCGGTGCTTGGCCATGTTCAGCGCGGTCATGCGGAACGGAAAGGCCTCGAGCTGGAAGGCTTTCTGTCCGCCGAAGAACGAATCGCGCGCCAGCGCGTAGATTTCCTGGATCTGCTCGTCGGTCATCGCGTAGCAGCCGCGCGACGAGCAGTCGCCATGCACCATCAATTCGGAGCCGGTGTAGCCCCAGGCGCGGTCATAGGCGTTCGGGAAGCCGGTGTTGAAGGCGAGGTAGTAATTGGAGGCCGGGTTCATCTGCCCGGGTGTGATGGTGTAGAAGCCCTCGGGCGCCTGGCGGTCGCCTTCCTTTTTCTTCGGGCCGAGATCGCCCGACCAGCGGCAGATCGGATAGGTCTTCAGCAGGGCGAATTCGCCGTCGCGGGTTTTCTTCCAGATCTCCATCTCCGCTTCTTCCTTGAAGATGCGGGCGAGGATTGGCGAATCCTTGTCCATCTGCTTCGCCTCGATCTGGGCGAGCGTCTTTTCGGAAAGCAGGGCTTGCGAGCGGCCGGTGGGGACCACGTCTTCGGGATTGCAGCCCGTAAGCGCAATCGCCGCGGCTAAAGCCGCCGACACCAACAGGGCGCGGACAAGCGGTCGGTTCAAGCGCGGTACTCCCCGGAGGGAAGGGTCCCCATTGAGTAATCGTTATCCATAAGATGTGGCATCTGCAAGGCAATCCAGGGCACCTGTGAGTAGGCGTAAGCCTATGGTGAACCGAAAGTAAAAGCGGAAAAGCCATGTGGATTCAGGCTTCTGGAGCGCCCCGAACGAGATGCTAAACGGGCTTAAACGGGCGTGCGGCCCATCGCGAGGAACTTCTCGCGCCGCCGCCGGCGCACCGTTTCACGGTCGAGCGGCCGCAATTCGGCCAGGGCGTTGCTAATGGCTTCGCCAGTGACGGCGATGGCGGCGGCGGCATCGCGATGCGCGCCTCCAGCCGGCTCCGGCACCACGGTGTCGATAATCCCGAAGCGGACCATGTCCTGGGCGGTGATCTTCAGGTTGGTAGCCGCGTCCTGCGCCTTGGCGGTATCCCGCCACAGGATCGAGGCGG